>CATPCO010000257.1 GCA_955652925.1 uncultured Xanthobacteraceae bacterium
CGATTTGGCGCTCACCCGCGGAACTCGGCCTCGTCCGGTACGTTCAGGGTGAGGGATGAATTTCTCGTCCCATCAACACGGAGACGCCTCAATGAGAAAACTCGCCTATGCAGCAATCCTGCTGGCGCTCGCGACCACGGCAGCAAGCGCGCAAACACCCCAAGCTGCTCCAAAGGCTGTAGCGGAGGGCCCCGCCGCTAAGATACTGGCGAGCATTCCGGCCAACGCGATGACGGTTACGCATTGGTACAAGCAGAGCGTCTATGACCCGTCCGACGCCAAAATCGGCGAAATCATGGATGTGCTCGTCGACCGTGACGGCAAGATCGCCGTGCTCATCGTTGGTGTCGGCGGGTTCCTTGGAATGGGCGACAAGGACGTCGCGGTTCCCTTCAATGCCGTCCAGTTCAAGACCAAGGACAATAACAAGTGGTATCCCGTCATGAACACCACGAAGGACGCGTTGAAGAATGCGTCGGGGTACAAATACGACCGCACCGCAATGACGTGGATGCCGGAAAATGCCCCTGCGACCACTGGGAATCCTGCGACTCCCTCACCGCGACCGAACGCCAGATAAGGAAGATCATTCCTTGCTTAACGTCAGGGCCGTCGATGTAACTTCGGCGGCCTGTTCCTTTTTAGCCTCGCCTAGAGTCCTTGATCGAGAGCTTTATGGAGCGATTGAGTCAAGTTTTTATGCGGCGAGTTTTGTCTGATCATACCAATTATTTATGGCGGTTTCAGCGGCCCGGAAAAGAAGTAGATTGAAAGGCGCAGCTTCTTTGTCGCTGTGCACCCTGGGAATTCATCATGAGGCGCATCCGCATCATTCACCAGACGCAGTATCATTACCATCAGCCGGTCGCATTCGGCCCGCATCGGGCGCTGTTGCGACCGCGCGAAGGGCACGACCTTCATATCACGAGGTCGCGCCTCGAAGTGGAGCCGGTGTCGGCGGTGCGCTGGCTGCGCGACATTTACGGCAATTCCGTCGCCATTCTCACCTTCACAAACCCGTCGCCAAGGCTGAGCATCTTGAGCGAAGTGGATGTGGATCTTTATGACGACGATCCCATCGAGTGGCTCATCGAGCCAAGCGCTCGCTTCTTCCCCTTCCAGTATGCCCCTGAAGAGCAGGTCGAGCTGATCCAGTACCGGCTGCCAAGCCATCCATACGACGGTCCGAAATTGCAGGAATGGTTGTGCGATCTCTACCGTCCCGGGCAGGTCATCGCTACGTTCGATCTGCTGAGCAAGTTGAACGCCCACATTCATGAATCTTTTGCATACGTCCGCCGCGAAGACGCGGGCGTACAGCTGCCCCACGAGACTCTCGTTCGCGGCAGCGGCTCCTGCCGCGACTTCGCGGTGCTGATGATGGAAGCGGCCCGGCACTGGGGCTTCGGGGCGCGGTTTGTGACCGGCTACATTGTGATGGGCGAAGGCCAGCACGGCGCCACCCATGCGTGGACCGAGATCTACATGCCGGGAGCGGGCTGGCACGGCTTCGATCCGACGAACAATAAAGTCGTCGGCAGCGAGCATGTTTCCGTGGCCGTGGCCCGCGAGCAGGAAAAGGCCTCTCCCGTTTCCGGACTGTGGGAAGGTCCGGCGAACGCCTTCGACCGGTTGGATGTGTCGGTGCAGGTCGTGCCCATGTAACGCCGCACTCTTGAGGCAAATTGCTGCCTTCGGGAGCAAAGCCGTGAGCGGTTCCTCAAAGTCTGCAGCAACAAGGCGCAGCGCCATGTCGGCCGGCGTTGATCATGCGACCAGACCGTGTCTCGTGCTTGCGGCCGTGGCCGCGGCGGCATTGCTGACGGCGTGCCAACCCGAGGCGGAAACCGCGGCAACTTTGCAGACTATCCCGCCCTCGTTGCCGGAGTAGTCCACTCGGGTGATTGCATGCCTATCTGGGCCACCAGGGCACATTGAACGGGCTTACCTGCGGCGACGCCTTCTTAATCTTCGCGAAATCACTCGCACGCATCAGTGGCGAACCGTTGACCGATGTGAGCGCGTCGCCTTGTTCGATGTGGGCGGCGGCCGCAGGGCTGCCCGCTTCCGACTGATCGAAGATTCCGCCGTAAGGTTCCGCCATGCCGAGGCTCTCGGCAAATGCAGTGGTCATCGGACTGACAGCAACGCCGACCCAACCACAAAGGAGGACATTTTCGTTCTGTTGCTGTTGCTTCTTCTGCTGTGCCACTGTCGCATCCGCTACGTAGACCTCCGCGGCGTAAGCGGTTGCGCAGCCCCAGATGCCGACGCAAAACGCCAGCAATGCTTGCATCATCATCCCCATAACATCTTAGCCCGCCTTGCAACGCCCATCGCGTCGACAAAGCCCAGCTCCCGCGTGACGACCTCTATGCGCTCGGCCGGAGGAACCCACCCGTAGCGGTCCCCAAGCAGGACGATCAGGAATGGTCGACAACGTCGTCGTCGGTAAGCCTATACGTGCAGGCCCAAAAAACCTGCCACTACTATTATCACGACCACGACACCGATGATGTAGAAGATGTTCATTGCTATGCTCCGGTTGAGAGATGCCATCTGCTTGAGGGAAGGCAAATCTTCAATTCGCGTATCCGGGCTCGTTGGGTGCAAGCGTCATTGGAGCAACCATGCACTCATCGAGCAAGGTAAATTGCTCAATACAATCTTTTGCGATCCTGGGGTTTGTTTGTCGTCATTCAAAAGAGTCCAATCCGAACCAGTCTGTATAATAGTGATCACAAATTTTCGTCGCTTCTGACGGACGAAATGCATACATCTATCGAGTGTAAATATTGTCGCCCAGCCGCCCTGTGCAAGCCTCAATGTTGAGCAGAAGCGGCGTTTCGCCGACGAGTTGATGCGCGCGAGCCGCCAGCGCGGCGTCAATTAAGGGTCTCACCGAGGCTAAATGTGCCATCGGGCAATCGTCCGATTCGAGTGCTATCCCTCGGCCGCAAGCCCAAGAACCCAGCGTTCCCCCACGCTGGGTTCTTGCTTCTTACGCATTGAAATGTGACCTCGCACGTAGACCCGCATGCAAGAGCGGCCGGGCTTCAACGACCTTGTGTGGCTCGATTGCCGCGAGGTCGGTATCCCCGATCTCGGACCGGTTGGCACGAGGTAGGCCAGGAGGCAGCGTGCGAACCTTGCAACCTTGAAACTGTGGGGTCCGAGGCGGGGCTTGTTCAGGGCACCCGACCAGACAGGCCGGCGGGCCCGTGCTGGTCGTAGCGGCGCAAGAGCGCACACCGTGAGGACGCTCGAACCGTGCTAATTTGCAACCCCCTTACTCGTGGCATCGGCAAACGGGATGGCGGGCGGGCGGTGGGGCCAGAAGGGAATTGGCCGGTCTCTTCTTCGGCTTGGAGCCACGCTTCTCCTAGACACGATTCACAGGGTTGCGGGGCGGCCCTGCTAATCATGGTGTCGCTAAGTCTCTCACCACTTCATCGCCCTGCATCGACCACTTGACGATCTCCTTACCGTCAAGCTTCTGCTTGGTGAGATCGACCATGCGGATTTGGCTGTTCTCATAGGTACGGAAGTAGAACCGTTTGGCCTTTAAATCGTTGGCGCTGATCCAAATCGTATAGTCGGCGATCACATTGCCATGCTCGTCTTTTTCGTGCTCGCGCAGAGCGCCTTTCGGGATGTCGAAGGCATTCAGGATGTGAAACGCCTCAAGCACAGCTTCAATTCCGGTTTGCGAGGGAAGCACTGACTGACTGAAAGCGGCGACGCGCACGAACCGTGACGGCGGCGTAAAGTCCCCCGGCAGTCCCAGCATTCCTGAGCCTTGGCCGAAGGGCAGGAGCTTGACGCTGCCCAACTGAACGGGCGGGACGTCCGACAGAGAAAAGTTCACGTAATTCCTGAGATTGGTCATATGCCAATCGAACGTCGGAGAGTTGCTCATTATGCCCAATGGATTGTCGTAAATGTTGAGTTTGCCTTCCGTGTACTCGATGACGATGCTCTTGCCTGTGGCATCGTGCACAACATAGTGCACCGGGGGAACGAACTTCCACGCTTCTAAAATCATATCAGGCACAACAATATTCGGGACATTTGCCCTGACTTCCTCGGCGGTCGCAAAGTTCTCTAGGATGTAGGACCCCAACTCCCATGGAGCGATGGTCTTGTCCGCCTCCTCGAGGGCTTTCAAGCAGTTGGTACGACGGAGCTCCCCGATCGTTCAAGATCAGCAACGAGAAGCAGCCAAAAGCGAGACGAGGCGACTTAATGAGATGTTCGGCATAGGGCAGCTTCGGCTCAGGGTGGCGGTCCCAGCACCGCGCCCACACGCGTCAGCACTACCCCAGTAAGCCGACCCTCCAGCGGCCATAGAGTTCGTGCATGATTTTTCTCACCTGCGGGTTCCAATAAAGAGAGATGCTCGGTTTGAAATATGGCGGACAACCATGGCTCGACCTTTCTCCTAAAGGCCGATGCGCCGATCGGGTCGAACGGGGTCTCGTTCCACAAATGATGAGCTATAATACCGTCAAACGACATCTATGGAGGTGAGCCATGGCCCATAATTTGATTGCTAGCGATCGTATCGAGGGGACGTCAGTCTGCCGACCAACGGGGGAGAAGATCGGCGAAATCCAGCGGCTAATGATCGACAAGATATCCGGCAAGGTTACCTATGCAGTCCTAAGCTTCGGCGGATTTCTTGGCTTCGCCCAAAAGCATTTTCCGGTTCCGTGGGCGTCTCTCAAGTACAACCTGCAATCAAGTGCCTATGAGTTGGAAGTCACAGACGACCAGCTTCGTGCCGCGCCTTCATTCGCACCAGGAGAAGAGTTTGACTGGGGTGACCGCTCAGATGAAATTATTGTTCGTAGTTTCCCAGTTCACCACGGGTGGGAGTGATTGCGCGCGACAGACCGTGAACCTGAATGCGTGGGCTTCTTCACGGGCGCTGGCGTGGGCGATACGCCACGGGCTCGTAGGGCGGGTCTTCCCGCATAGGCCACTCTGGCGGGCTTTCGATCAACACTCTCCACGCAGGTAGTTTCAAAAACTCGTCTCGTATCTCCCGCGCCATTTCCGTTCGCTTTGTCGGGCATTGATCGACCTCACTCCCAGCGCTCCGATTGTGGAACTGGACCGAGAGCTTCGCCGATGGAATCGACGCAGCAGGTAACTTGTCAATCTATGATTCAAGCCGAGTCTAATCGCATGGTCAACGACACAACGTGCACTGGAGAAGCCGGACTTCGTCGGGTAAGCAGCTTGATGGTCACGCTCAATGGGAACGAAATCAGGGGGACCCTTGATCAGACAACTTGGACACTGGGCACTAATTCATCCCCGACGGTATTGAAGGGGTCAGTATCCGGGCGTCGGGCGGAAGACGCGCGCCGTGTTCCGGGGACTTCTTGGGGACGTCCTCCGTCTCGCGTCGCTCTGCCCTCCGTGGGCAGGCTTACCCCTTGATGGGCTCTTCTTGGTCGCCAGCCTCTTGAGTTTTGAAGTTGGCGTTTCGGTCTTATCCTTTTTGGACAATTGTTCCCTCCTATTAATCAACCCGCTTCAATATCTTAAGATTACCTTGTCAGCGCGCAATCAGCATCAGTGAGTTCGCAAAATCAGCCAACAAGGTGGACGGAAAACCAGCCTAGCCAGCCGGCGCAGGTTTTGCGCGATGGCTGCGAGCGTGAACTCATCCTATACGCCGCGCGGGCCGCAAAGCCGAAGGCGCCCAAGCCTCAGAATACGCTTTAGCTGCGCGAACAGCATCTCGGCGCGCTTGCGCTCTCGACGCGATTGTTCGAAGGCTCGTCTGCCGGCGAATGCACGAGCGACATCGCGGGCATCTTCATAGATACTGCATAGATACTGCGCAGGATTTTGCGCACAGGTTCATTCGGACAGCATTGCATCTTGAGTGGACATAGATTGCAGTCGAGCTTGCTCGCCCTGTACCGCAACAGATCATTATCAATCGCGCCGGTCGTCGTGAGCACCTTGCCCGCCGGGCAGGTGTAAATGTCGTGATCCCTGTCGAACCTGAAGTCCTCGCGGGAGATGCTCGGAACTCTTGCAAGTGGCACGAGTAACAGATTGCGCAGCGCGGGCGCGTGTGCATTTTGTAACCTTCGTAAAGAGGTGGAGGCCAACAAAACTCGGGCTTTCCCGAGTTCTGTGCTTTACCGCGCACTCGACAGCGGGTCGGCGATGCTCTCGAGCGAACGCATCTCCGC
>CATPCO010000258.1 GCA_955652925.1 uncultured Xanthobacteraceae bacterium
CTACCGGCTTCGGTCCGCGCGCGACAACAGAAACCTTTCTCAATGCCTCGAAAAACTTCTCCGTGGGATGCACGCCTTCCAGCACATTCGAAAGCGCCCTCGCTCCGACACCTGTTAGAAAGACTACCGCGTCGAGTGTTCCTTGCAACAAGGCGTCACCGAATTTCAAAGCTTCGAGATTTGAGGAGAGCGGCACCTCGCGCATCGCCGGCGCATGAAGCGGCTTGCCGCCGTACGTTTCAATCAGACGGCTCATTTCCTGGCCGCGTCGGCTCTCGAGCGTCAGGACGGTTAATCCTTGAAAATTCGTGACAGGCATTCCCAGAGGTACCGCTCCCTACGATACATCTGACCCGGCGGAAATGGGAGCGCTGCGCGTTCGTTTGACCCAACGGAGGGGGGTAGCGACAAGTTGTTTTTCAATTAACGCCAGCCGAAGGCGCGAAAGAGCTAGAAGACCGCCATGAAGCGAGTCCCACCGTTGCCGCTGCTGTGAAAAAGGGATCACTGAAGGCCGCTTGCTCCCTGTATTCGTTTTCAGTCTGGTACGACTGGATGACATTTGCGATCACTTCCGGAAACGCCTCATCGCACGGGACGGTTGCCAGAATCTCCTTGCCGGCAACCGCGTGGGGACCCGTCCGGCCGCCTGCGTAGACCGCCACGGCATCGACGAGCTTTCCGTCAATTTTTGTCTTGAACCCGCGAAGACCGATGTCCGCAACTTCATGATTGCCACAACCAGCCGGGCAGCCGGACCAATGAATCGTGAGGGGATTCACGCCTGCACGCAGTTTTTCGTGAAGAGCCTGGGAAAGCGCGACAGCGCGGCTCTTCGTTTCGATAAGAGCCAGATTGCAATAATCGGTGCCAACGCAAGCAACCAGTCCGCGCATAAAAGGAGAAGGACGAGGCGAGAGTTGCTTGAGCAGAGGTTCCCTGAGAAGCTTCGTCACGCGATCGGCAGGAACATTGGAAATAATTGCATTCTGTCCCGTAGTCAGGCGAATCTCGCCGTTACCATAGACGTCTGCGAGACGCGCGAGCTCATCCAACTCTTCGGGATTAACTCTGCCGGTTGGAACGCAGAGACCCGCGGCCACAAGCCCGGACTGTTTTTGGGACGTTAGCCCGATGTGGTCGGCATGATGGGAACCCCGCATATCCCTTCCCTGAAATGCGAGTTCATACCCCACGCGCGAGGTAAGTTCCGCCCGCAATCTGGGGATTCCCCATTTTTCGATCAGGAAGGCGAACCGGCATTTGGAGCGGGCTTCGCGTGGGCCGTGATCGCGGAAAATTTTGATCAGCTTCACTACAACCCCAGCCGCCTGGTAGATTTCGACAAAGACATTCAGGTGCGAAGCGATGGTGAATCCTCCGGAGCCCATCTTTCCGCCTACAAGCACGTTAAACCCGACTCGTCCGCCCTTTTTTGCGGGGACGAGCGCGATATCCTGCGACTCACTATGCGTGCAGTTATCCAGACAGCCGGTGACAGTGATGTTGAACTTGCGCGGCAAGTTCGTGAACTCCGGATTGCCCTTGCTCCCGACGATGATGCGATCCAAGTCGTGCACGACATGAGAGGCATCAAACAACTCATGCGGCGTCAAACCAGCCAGGGCGCACCCATTGATGTTTCGGACGTTGTCAATGCCGGTCTGGAGCGTGCGAAGGTCCACACCCTGAAGCTTTTCCCAGATCGCAGGTATGCTGTCGAGAGTGAATCCGCGCAGCTCAATTTGCTGCCGCGTGGTAATGTCCAGGACGCTATTGCCAAGGCGCCGCGAAAGCTCGGCGATGGTGCGCAATTGATCGCCGCTCACGAATCCGTTGGGCATGCGGATGCGCATCATGAACTTGCCAGGCGTCGGCCGGCGGTAGAAAACACCGACCCACTTCAACAATTCCTTTTCCGCCGGCGTGAGGGATTCCGCACCTCGCTGAATGATCTGCGGCAGGTGGTCGAGGATGCGCAGGCCGTCGCCGTCCATGGAGGCCTTATAACCTTCGACAGCGTTGGCAGCGGGGCTGATCTGGCTGGCTTCCATGCTTGCAGTCGTGACCGAAGGGGTCTGAGAATCTCGCGTCATGACGGCCCCTGCGAAGCCAGCCAGCAAGCGCTGATGAGGCGAAAGTTTCGCAGCGCTTGGGTGGTCAGCGGAGTTAGGGATTCGACGACGAGCTTTACCATCCATTTCTCTTTCACGAAGAGTTCAGGGATTTCTAGTTGGCCTCGGCCGCTCGTCCTGCCGCCGCGCCGACAGTTTCGTCAGTGCGCAAAGGAATTACCATGGACGCGGCTTTCTTCGGCGTGTTTGTGACATACAGCGCGAGTCCGGTGAGCAAAGCGCCGGAGACCAAGTTGCCCAAAGTGACTGGAATCTGGTTCCAGATCCACCACTGGCTCAGCGAGACAGGGGCACCGAACAATATGCCCGTGGGGATCAAGAACATGTTCACGATCGAATGCTCATAGCCGTGCGCAAAAAACGTCATGATCGGCAGCCACATCGCAACGACTTTGCCGATCGTCGAACGCGAAGCCATGGCCAACACTGCTCCCAGCGTCACCATCCAGTTGCATAAGACTCCTTTGATGAAGGCGGTTTCCCATCCGCGCAGCCCGACTGCCATGTACACGATGGTCTTTTTCTGCGCCGCCGATTTCATCAATTCGCCGACGGCGCCACTGCCACCCGTCCCGCAGTTCGTCACCGCCAAGTAGAACAGCAAGCCGTAAAACAAACTTCCGGCCAAGTTCCCCAGATAGACCCAGCCCAGATTACGGAGCATTCCGAGGAAGGAAACTTTGCCGGCCGCCCATCCCATGGGCAGTAGGGCAAAATTCCCTGTGGCCAGTTCAAGCCCAAGCAATACCAGGATGACAAACCCCACTGGAAAAAGAATTGCTCCCACAATGGGAGCGACATTTTGTGAGAGCACAATAAATACAAGCGAAGTGGCATAGGCGAGCAGGCCACCTGCAAGAAAACTTCGGATTAAGAGATCGCGAACGGAGAGAGACGCTTTTCTCGACGCCGCCATTGTTGCATCGTTCAAAAGGTCCGTTGGCTGAACGTAGTCCAAAAACCACCTCCGCTGGCTACGTCGCGGGAGATAGCGCCAGCACCCGACGTCAATAG
>CATPCO010000259.1 GCA_955652925.1 uncultured Xanthobacteraceae bacterium
GCCCTCGACCATCGCCGCCCGCAATGGTCCCAGTGGTTCCGCTGTGCGGACAGCTTTCGCCTGGTACAGTTATCGAGCAAGCCGGGCCTGTTCGCCTTGGCGGATGAGGTGATCCCACCGGGAGAGGTTCCGGCCGCCGGCGGCAAACGCATGTTGGCCTTGTTTCGCATCTCCGAGGCTGACGATTTGGGGATGGCTCTAGGCCGGCTGTTTTTGCCTGGCAGCCCGGAGCGTCTCGCCGGCGACCGCTGCTTTGCGCGCTATGCCCTGATCGCAGACGCCACTCAGCGCCACGCCGCCTATTCCGCTTTGCAAAGCTGGGTGGCTTCTTCAGCTTCCGGAATTCCGGAAGACAGGCGAACTGAGAACCGAGAACCTGGAACCGGAAACTGGGTTTCAGCATCGCCTTAGTCCCCAGGGCAAGCAGATTTCAGTCGCCAAGCGGCATTCATTAGGTCGGCTGGCAGGTGAGGGAAACGAGCCACACCAGACTTACAAAATCCAGCCGCTGTTTTGAGCGATACTGGATTCGAAATCGAAACCAGGATGGAAAAAGCGAAGCACAGAATCCACAACAGGAAAGAAGAGACAGAAATGGCTGAGCTAAAAGAAAAGGGAGTCCCCCCCGCCAGCGAGACCACGACCGTTCCCAGCACGACCCCGGTAAATGCCGCAACCAGCAAGAAGGCTCCAGGCCTGCCCTTTCGCCGTTTTTTCACCAAGCCCGGAGTCTCCCCCTATGACGAAATCGAGTGGGAGAAGCGCACCGCTGTGATTACAGATGCCAAGGGCAACGTGATCTTCGAGCAGAAAGAGGTCGAGGTCCCTAAAGACTGGTCGGTGACCGCCACCAATATCGTGGCCAGCAAGTACCTGCATGGAACGCTGGGAACGCCCGAACGCGAGAGCGGTGTGCGCGCGCTCGTAACCCGCGTGGCTGAGACCATCCGCGACTGGGGTTTGGCGCAGGGCTATTTCAAGACGCCCGAAGACGGTGCCACTTTTCACGACGAATTGGCGCATATCCTGCTTCGCCAGTACGCCGCCTTCAACTCGCCGGTGTGGTTCAACGTGGGATGCGACCGCATCGAGCCCAACTCGGACGCGCAGAACTGGCACTGGAACCCGGTAGCCGCCCGGGTCGAGTTCGGCGTCACCGGCTACAGCACGCCGCAGTGCTCAGCCTGCTTCATCAACTCAGTGAAGGACTCGCTCGATTCCATCCTCACACTCGCCAAGACCGAAGGCATGCTCTTCAAGTGGGGATCGGGCACGGGCACGAATCTTTCCTCGTTGCGTTCTTCCACGGAAGGTCTGAGTGGCGGCGGCACCGCCAGCGGTCCGCTCAGCTTCATGAAGGGCTTTGACGCTTTCGCGGGCGTGATCAAGTCGGGAGGCAAGACTCGTCGCGCGGCCAAGATGGTCATCCTCAACATCGACCATCCTGATATCGTCGACTTCATCGAGTGCAAGTCCAAGGAAGAAGCCAAGGCTCATGCCTTGATTGCTTCCGGATACGACGGCTCCTCGCCCGATTCCGACGCTTACTCGTCCATCTTCTTCCAGAACGCCAACAACTCCGTGCGCGTGACCGACGATTTCATGTACGACGTGCTCCGCGACACCGATTTCAGCACTCGTGCTGTCAGAGACGGCCGGCCAATGCACACTTTTAAAGCCAAAGACCTGCTGTACAAGATCTCCGACGCTACCTGGCGCTGCGGCGATCCTGGCATGCAGTACGACACTACGGTCAATCGCTGGCACACTTCGAAGAACACGGCCCGCATCAACGCTTCCAACCCGTGCTCGGAATACATGTTTCTCGACGATTCAGCCTGCAACCTAGCCAGTCTGAATCTGCTGAAGTTCGCGCCCAACGGGGCGTTCGACGTGGAGGCTTATCGTCACGCCGTGGATGTGCTCATCACCGCACAGGAAATCCTGGTAGACAACGCTGGCTACCCGACGGAGATGATCGGCAAGAATTCGCACGACTACCGTCCGCTTGGCCTCGGCTACGCCAACTTGGGCGCGCTGCTGATGGCTGCGGGCCTGCCTTACGATTCCGACGCTGGCCGCGACTACGCCGCCTGCGTCACCGCCATCATGTGCGGTGAGGCATATCTGCAGTCCTCCCGCGTCGCGGAGCTGTGCCCGGCGCTGGTGCCGGCGACGGAGCCCACAAAGAAAGGTCTTGCAGACACCAATCTGGGCGCCGATGTTGGCAATGCCCATGCGGGACCGGGTCTCCGGCCCGGCCAGGCCGAGCAAAGCTCGGCCTATTTTGCGCACATGCCAGGAGGAGCCTGCCCCGGCTGGTACATTAACCGCGAGCCGTTCCTCGATGTCATCCGCATGCACCGCGCTTCGGTCAACAATATCAACAAGACCAACGTCCCCGTGCCGCTCTACGAAGCCTCCAAGGCCTGTTGGGACGAAGCCCTGGCTC
This sequence comes from uncultured Xanthobacteraceae bacterium, assembly GCA_955652925.1. GTDB lineage: Bacteria > Pseudomonadota > Alphaproteobacteria > Rhizobiales > Xanthobacteraceae > VAZQ01. The sequence goes on from CATPCO010000259.1 coordinate 2,453, forward strand.
ATGGCGAAAAACACGGCTACCGCAACTCCCAAGTAACCGTTCTAGCTCCAACGGGAACGATAGGCTTCATGATGGACTGCGACACTACAGGAATAGAGCCTGATCTGGCCTTGGTGAAGTACAAGAAGTTGGTGGGTGGAGGGATGATCAAGATTGTGAACAACACTGTGCCTACCGCCCTGTTCAAGCTGGGCTACCACCACCATGAAGCCGACAAGATCGTCAGCTACATTGACGCTACGGGAACGATCGAAGGGGCGCCCGATGTTAAAGACGAGCATCTGGCGGTGTTTGATTGTTCGTTCAAGCCGGCTAAGGGCACGCGTTCCATCCATTACCTGGGCCACCTAAAAATGATGGCGGCGACGCAACCATTCATTTCCGGCGCCATTTCTAAGACGGTGAACCTGCCGGAAAATGCCTCCGTGGAAGACATTATGGAGGCCTATCTCCAGGCCTGGAAGCTGGGGCTGAAGGCCGTGGCCGTTTACCGGGATGGATGCAAGAAGTCGCAACCCTTGAGCGCCGCCGGAACGAAAACGGCGGAAAGCTCCGCGGGCGGGGGTGTCCGCGCCACACAGGCGGTGGCAGAAGAAGAAAATCTCAACGGTCCGCCGCGTGCCGTTCGCCACCGGCTGCAGGAAGAGCGCGCCTCCATCACTCACAAATTCAACGTGGGCGGACACGAGGGCTATATCACCGTCGGTCTATATCCCGACCAGAGCCCGGGAGAACTCTTCATCAAGATGGCGAAAGAGGGCTCTACGGTTAGCGGCCTGATGGACAGCTTCGCCCTGGCCGTCTCGATCGCTCTGCAACACGGCGTGCCTCTGAAACTGCTGTGCGAGAAGTTTGCCCACACCCGCTTCGAGCCCAGCGGCTGGACTAATAATCCTGACATCGGCTTCGCCAAGTCGATCATGGACTACATCTTCCGCTGGCTGCAGGTGCGCTTCCTCACGGGTCAGCAACAGATGCTGTTCGATAACCTGAGAATGCGGCCGGCGGGCGTCGGAGCACGGCCCGAAGGACTGGGGGATGTGAATGGCTCCGGGGCTTCCGATCCGAGGTCTGAAGTCCGAGGTCCGACACCGGGTTCTGTTCACGCTGCCGATGCCCTAGCCGGAATCGTAGACCTGGGCGATGCGCCGACGTGCTCGTTTTGCGGCTCGATCATGACCCGCAATGGAAGCTGCTACCGCTGCGGAAGCTGCGGCAGCACGAGCGGGTGCAGCTAGCCTGACTGAGTGTGTGGCCGGATCCTTAACCGCACCGCGCCGGGCGTAGCTCGCGCGCCGTTGGGGGGCGTGGCGCTTCGAGATGTCGTGAATGACCAGCTTCAGCTGCAGGGCTCTAAAGCCCGCGCCTCCGATGTTGGGTTGTATGCAGGCTTAAAGGCCTGTCCACCCAAGCACGCCTTGTTCTCCTTTGCTTGGAACGTTTGCTTTGAGCCAGCCCGAATCTGCGTCTGGGCAACTAGCTCAGTTGAGGGTGCCTTACCCATCGCTCAGTTTGAGAATTTACACATGGCTACCAATCTGGCCTGGACGACAAGCTAATTGAAAAGGCTCGGCGGGCCAGTAAACACAAAACCAAGAAAAAGAGACAGTCACTGCGGCCCCGGGACAAGTACATCAGGCGTCGTGGCATCCGGGCTGAGCCTGCGAGAGCGTACGGCAATCTCGTTGCGCGGAATACAGAAAATGCTTGATGGAGATGCGCGAGGCGGCTTACCAATCTGGGCTGGAGGAGACTGGTATGCCGGAGAAGGAAACTGTGGAACGTGCACACGAAGATGCGCGCGAGGGAAAGTCGCCTAGTACCCAGGCTGGCGAGTTTGCTCGGGAAGAGATGCACCATGTCCGGGAAGGAAAACATGGGGCGCGCAATACTAAGCAGGTAGTCGCTATCGGATTATCAAAAGCCCGGAGCGCTGGGGTGA
>CATPCO010000260.1 GCA_955652925.1 uncultured Xanthobacteraceae bacterium
GCAGGCAAGCCAGCCGCCGGACAGTCGCGCTTACTTAACGTGCAAAAAGTCGCTTGAACAAGGGAGGATGCAAATGCCCAAAGGCTACTGGGTGACCACCTATCGCTCCATCAACGATCCGGACAAGCTCGCAGCTTATGCCAAGCTCGCACCGGTCGCGCTTGCACCTTTCGGCGTGAAATATATCGTGCGCGGCGCCGCCGCCGCTGCGTCCGAAGCCGGGATTAAGCAGCGTGTGGTGATCAGTGTCTTCGACAGTCTGGCAAAGGCCATAGCCGCGCATGACAGCGCGGCCTACCAGAGCGCGGTCAAAGTCCTGGGCGACGGTGCCGAACGCGACGTGCGGATTGTCGAAGGGCTGGAATAGAGTTTTAGTTAACTACACTCGGCATCTGCTGCACTGCAACGAAGTCTCGTAGCAAAGCGACGATAAGGGTCATTTGCGTCTTAAGGGCTACCCCGCCGGCGACCAATTTACCGCCGAAGTGCCCTAAAAGCCGACATAAATTCGCGGGGTTGCGGCGCGCCCGCCCCCCAATCCGTACCCTCACCAGCCACTCAGATGGTTGACGTCTCTCGCAACTGCTTTTGCTGCGCTTCAGGGCGATTCGATGCACGCAATTTCGCGCTCAACGCATCGAGTCGTCCTGGCCTGAGGGGCATCAACCTTGCTCAACGGCGGTCTGTTCACCCGCGACTTCGGGTAATCCGGAGCACCGCGGCTTGGCTCGCGCTGAATGATCCGGCGTCTCTGCTGCATGCGCTCGCCACGAACCGCTCTTTCTCACAATCTGCGCCGCGCCGATGATGTGACCAATGGTGCTTTGCACTTGGCGTACCGCCCCGCCGCGGAGGCCGATCGACCCAACGGGCGAGCTCCGCCAGCTTAAAGCGCAAGCAGAGGCTGCATGACCTATCGGTCGTAGAGGGGGGTGGCAGAAGCTTCTGCACGATATTAATAAACACCAGAAAAGAGAAACTGGATTTGTCCCCTAATCGGGTTACCCGTCAAACTCTGCGGATCATATCGTCTTGGCTGACATTTTCATCAGCTACTCCAGCGAAGAGCCACACCTGACTAAACGCCTGGCTGAAAAGCTGCAGGCGCATGGTTACTCGGTATGGTGGGATGTCACGCTGAAATCCGGGGATGATTTTGGCAGCATCATCCAAGAACGGCTGCGAGAATCGAAGGCAGCGATTGTCATTTAGGTGCGGCCTCATCGTAACGGCCGTTTGGGGACTGTCATTCCGGGGCGTTTTAGCAAGTCTGGGCATTTCGAATGCGACCAACCGTCCTCAACCCCCTGTTTGCTGCCATCATCAGGCTTCCCGGCATCGGGCCGAAGCTCGAAAAACTGTTCAATCGATTGCTTGCACGAGACGGCACCGCGCGCATTATCGACCTTCTGTTTCATCTTCCGACCGGCGTGATTGACCGCCGTACGCGACCAAAATTAAGCGATATGGTGCTCGATAAGGTGGTCACGGTTGCAGTCACGGTCGATCGTCACCGCCCGCCCCCGCCGCATCGGCCGCGGACGCCTTATCAGGTCTATACCAGCGATGAGACAGGCGATCTCATCCTTACCTTCTTCAAAGCGCGCCAGGATTACCTCCAGAAACTGCTTCCGGTCGGAGAGCGGCGTTACGTTTCGGGCATCATCGAGCTCTACGACGGGATGCTGCAGATGGTTCATCCCGATCGCATTCTCGGCGAGGCGGATCTGGCCAAAGTCCCCCTCGTAGAGCCGGTCTATGCGCTCACCGAGGGCCTGAGCCTTAATATTGTGAGCAAGGCTGTGATGGCTGCGCTCCCCCGTGTGCCCGATTTGCCGGAGTGGCAAGACCCAAGCTGGGTCGCACGCGAGCGGTTTTCCTCGTTTCGCGATGCGGTCGCGGCGCTGCACCGCCCATCCGAGCCGCGCGACGTTTCCCCGGAAGGACCCGCGTGGTCGCGACTTGCTTACGACGAGCTGCTTGCGGGTCAGCTGGCGTTGGCACTGGTACGCGCGCATGTGAGGCGGCCGACCGGCCGCGCCACGACCGGAACCGGACACTTGCGAAAGAAATTGATCGAGGCCCTTCCCTATTCGCTGACGCTTTCGCAATCGCGTGCCATCGCCGAGATTGTTGCCGATCTCTCCAAGCCCGAGCGCATGTTGCGGTTGTTGCAAGGCGACGTAGGGTCGGGCAAAACCATCGTCGCGATGCTTGCCGCGGCAACGGTCATAGAAGGCGGGCGGCAAGCCGCGCTCATGGCGCCGACGGAGATCCTGGCGCGCCAACATTTCAATACGATTACGCCGCTCGCCGCCGCGGCGGGTATCAATGTCGCCATTCTCACTGGTCGCGAGCGAGGGCGGGAACGCAGCGCCATTCTTGCCCAACTCGCTCTCGGCGAGGTCCACATCCTGATCGGGACTCATGCGTTGTTCCAGGAAGAGGTCGAGTTTCGCGACCTTGGGCTCGCCATCGTCGACGAACAGCACCGGTTCGGTGTGCACCAGCGATTGGCGTTTACCCGCAAGGGCCAAGCCGTCGACGTCCTCGTGATGACGGCTACACCTATCCCGCGCACGCTGGTGTTGACCTATTTCGGAGATATGGACGTCTCCGAGCTGCGCGAGAAACCCGCCGGGCGTCAGCGCATTGATACGCGCACGATTCCTCTCAGTCGGCTCGAAGAGGTCATGCAGGCGGTTGGCCGGGCATTGGCGGCGGGGCACCGCGGCTATTGGGTATGCCCCCTGGTGGAGGATTCAGAATCTGTCGATCTCGCTGCCGCCGAAGAACGCTACCGCGCGCTGCGGCAGCGCTTCGGCGGCATGGTGGATCTCATTCACGGCCGTCTGAAAGGAACCGAAAAGGATCTGGTCATGGCGCGTTTCGCCGCGGGTGAGACGCGCCTTCTTGTCGCCACCACCGTGATCGAGGTCGGGGTCGATGTGCCGGAAGCCACGGTGATGGTGGTCGAGCATGCCGAGCGCTTCGGTCTTGCGCAATTGCATCAGCTGCGCGGACGAATCGGCCGCGGCTCCGAGAGCTCCACTTGTCTGCTGCTCTACCGGGCACCGCTCGGCGAGACCGCGAAGGCCCGCCTTGCGATCATGCGCGAGACCCAGGACGGCTTTCGGATCGCCGAGGAGGATCTCAAGTTACGGGGAGAAGGAGACGTGCTCGGCACGAAGCAATCCGGAATGCCAGGCTTTCGCATTGCCCGCATAGATGTACACGCGAAGTTGCTGGGACCAGCACGCGACGACGCCTCGCTCATCCTGGCGCGCGATCCGACGCTTGCATCACCGCGCGGAGAGGCGCTGCGCAATCTGCTTTATTTATTCGAGCGGGACGAGGCCATCCGGCTGCTTCGAGCGGGATAAGGAGGAGGGGGATGATGCGGGCGGCACCGTTGGAGGACTAGCGGCGCGGCTTGCTCCCGCTACGCCGGCCAGTCTTGCGGTTTCGGCAAGCGCAGCGAGCTTCTTTTGTTGGTCACCACTCCCGGGCTGCGCCATGCCGGCAGACATGATCAGCGTCATCGCCGACTCAACCGAAATGTCGAGCTCGACGATATCTCGTCTTGGCACATAGAAGAAGAAGCCCGTCGTTGGATTGGGCGTACACGGCATGAACGCGGCGACGTGCTCGCCATCTGGCAATCGCGCCGCAATGTCGGGGCTCGCGGGATTCGAAAGAAAGACGAGCGACCACGTTCCCGGTGAAGGGAATTGGATCAGCCCCACGCGCCGGAAGCTTGTTCCGGCTTTGGCGAAGATCGTCTCGAAGATCTGTTTGAGGCTCTTGTAGAGCGGCCGCACCACCGGCATCCGGTTGAGGATATTCTCGCCCGCCGCGATCAGCTTGCGGCCGACGAAGTTCGCAGTGAGAAAGCCGAGGAGGGTCAGAGCCACGAGCGCAAGAATGAGACCCAGCCCCGGAATCTTCCCCGGCAGATAGGTCTCGGGCCGATAGGCGACCGGAATGAACGGACGGACCAGATCGTCCACCCAGTTGATGAACCACCAGGTTAGACTGATGGTGATATAAAGCGGCCCGACAAGAATAAGGCCGGTCAAAAAATAGTTGCGCAATCGGCTGACCACGCCATGGTGGTATGGCCGCTCAGCCTCGCTCGCCGAAACGCTTGCCGTTCGAGGCCGTATCCCTTGATTTCCGTCGATTTCAGTCATGCGACAACTTAACGCCAACCGTGCCGGATGAGGAGCCCGCTGGGAACAGGATAGGCGCGCCCCAGATCACTCCACCGTGACGGACTTGGCGAGGTTTCGCGGCTGGTCGACATCGGTGCCCATCACCACAGCCGTATGGTACGCAATCAGCTGCACCGGAATGGCGTAGACCAGCGGCGTTACCGTGGCCGGCATAGCCGGAAGGGCAATCACAAGCAAGGACTTCTCCTGCACCTCATGGGCGCCCTGCGGATCAGTGATCAGAATGATCTTGCCGCGCCGCGCAGCGACCTCCTGGAGATTCGAAAGCGTCTTCTCGAAGATCCGGTCGAACGGTGCAATGACGATGACCGGCATGTTTTCGTCAATGAGCGCGATCGGTCCATGCTTGAGCTCGCCCGCGGCATAGCCTTCGGCATGAATGTAGGAGATTTCCTTGAGCTTGAGCGCGCCTTCAAGCGCAATGGGGAAGCTCGTTCCCCGGCCGAGATAAAGGACGTTTCGGCTTTTTGCGAGATCGACCGCAAGCCGCTCGATCTGCGGCTCGAGCGCCAGAGCCTCGATCATCAGGCGTGGCACTTCGACCAGCGCGCGCACGAGCTTGTGCTCGTCCTCCTCGGACAGCACGCCGCGTGCGCGACCGGCTTTGATCGCAAGGCAGGCGAGCACTGCGAGCTGACAGGTGAATGCCTTGCTCGAAGCCACCCCGATCTCGGGGCCAGCCAAGGTCGGCATCACGGCATCGCTTTCGCGCGCAATCGTTGAACTCGGAACATTCACGATCGCAAGCGCGTGCTGCCCGTGCTCCCTGGCATAGCGCAACGTGGCAAGGGTGTCCGCCGTCTCTCCCGATTGCGAGATGAAGACGGCGAGATCGCCGGAATTGAGAGGCGCCTCGCGATAGCGGAATTCGGAAGCGACGTCGATTTCGACCGGTAGCCGCGCGAAGCGCTCAAGCCAATATTTGGCAATCAAACCGGCATAGTAGGACGTGCCGCAGGCCGATATCGACACGCGCTGGAGCTTGCGCAGATCGAATGGAAGCTCGATCGGGAGTCGCACGCATTCAGCCGACATGTCGAGATAGTGTGCGAGCGTGTGCCGGACGACCTCAGGCTGCTCATGAATCTCCTTGGCCATGAAGTGGCGATAGTTGCCCTTGTCGACCATGAGAGCGGACGCGGTAGAACGCAGGATCGGACGCTCAACCTTATTGCCCTTGGCATCGCGGATGTCTGCCCCATTGCGGGTGAGAATGGCCGAGTCGCCATCTTCGAGGTAGCTGATGGATTCGGTGAACGGAGCGAGTGCAATGGCATCGGAGCCCAGAAACATCTCGCCCTCGCCGTAACCGATTGCCAGCGGGGAGCCCTTGCGCGCGCCGACGAGAAGATTCTCCTCGCCGGTGAACAGAAACGCGAGCGCGAACGCTCCCCGCAACCGTGGCAGCGCCGCCGCGACCGCTTCGGCCGGCGGACGGCCGTTCTTCATCTCCTGCGTAACAAGATGCGCGACAACCTCGGTATCGGTTTGCGAACCGAAACGCGCGCCCTTGTTCTCGAGCTCTGCACGCAGTTCGCGATAGTTCTCAATAATGCCGTTGTGAACCACCGCGAGGCGATCCGTGGCATGGGGATGGGCATTGGACTCGGTTGGCTCGCCGTGGGTTGCCCAGCGCGTGTGGCCGATGCCGATGGTGCCCTGGAGCGGGTCGCTGGCGAGCCGCGCCTCCAGATTTCGCAGTTTGCCCTCGGCACGCCGTCGCGCGAGCTGCCCGCCTTCGAGCGTAGCCACGCCGGCCGAGTCATAGCCGCGATATTCCAGCCGCTTGAGCGCGTCGACCAGCGAGGCCGCGACAGCCTCACGTCCGAGTATCCCCACGATTCCGCACATGCGAGCGAGCGCTCCCATTCCTTAGAGCGGTATGACTTTTCGTCGAATTGTCATCCCGCGCTATGTCTTTGTTTGAGCATGTCCTTTCTCGCAAAACTGGTTCCCACTTTTGCGGGACATGCTCTACTTGCGCTGACGCGTAATAGCGCAGCGAGGATGTACCGGCCTTGAACGCCGGCCCGAAAATCAAAATACCTATCAACTTGTGACAATTAAGGCTAACGGGAGGCCTGGGCCGCCAGGCCTGCGCCACACAGGTGTTCAGCTCATTTGCCGAATAGGTTACGTGCGCTGCTTCTTGGCGGCCGTTTTGGCCTCGTGCACGCGCCGAGCCCAGTTCTCCTTATTGGCCTGACGGCCACGGGCGACTGCAAGCGCCTGCGGCGGCACATCCTGAGTGATCACCGAGCCCGCGCTGACATAGGCGCCGTCTCCGACCTTTACCGGCGCGACCAGTGCGGAATTCGATCCAATAAAGGCATTCTTTCCAATCTCGGTGCGGTGCTTGGCGATGCCATCGTAATTGCACGTGATCGTGCCGGCACCGATATTTGCGCCCGCCCCAACGGTCGCGTCACCGATATAGCTGAGGTGATTGGCCTTGGCGCCCGCTCCGATCACGGCCTCCTTGACCTCGACGAAATTGCCAATATGCACATCCGCCTCAAGACGCGCGCCGGGGCGCAGCCTGGCATAGGGTCCCACAATCGCTCCCTTCCCGACGCAAGCATGGTCGAGATGGGAGAATGAACGGATCACTGCGTTGTCAGCGACCGAAACGCCGGGGCCGAAGACGACGAACGGCTCAACCACGACATCGCGCCCGAAAGTCGTGTCAGCGCACAAAAACACCGTTTCCGGTGAAACCAGGGTAACGCCCGCCTCCAACGCTGCTTCGCGCAGCCGGTGCTGCAGGACAGCTTCGGATTGGGCAAGCTGAGCCTTGCTGTTGATTCCTTGCACTTCGTCCTCCTCGGTCTCGATTACAACCGCCCTGCCACCCCTGGCTCGCACGATCGCTACCGCATCGGTGAGGTAAAATTCGCCCTTGTTGTTGTCGTTGTTGATGCGACTAAGGACTGAAAGGGCACTTGCCCCGGCAAAACCCATCAATCCTGCATTGCACAGATCGATTGCGCGCTCGGCTGGGCTTGCGTCCAGTTCCTCCCGAATGGCGATGATCTCCCCACCATGGAGCAGTATGCGCCCATAGCCGGCCGGATTCTTGGCGCGAAACCCGAGCACCACCAGCGCCGCGCCAGCGGCGAGAGCGTCGCGCATTCGGTTTAAGGTCTGTGGCCGGATGAGTGGCGTGTCGGCGAAGATGACAAGAATGTCGTCGAATTCGCGCGCAAGGGCGCCGCGAGCCGCCAGGACCGCATGGGCGGTCCCCCGGCGCTCAATCTGGGTAAAGATTTCCGCCTCTGGAATGACCCGCCTGGCCTCGGCAGCAATGCTGTCGCCGTCGGTGCCGACGACCACAGCCGTCGCGCTCCCGCCCGCTTTGCGCACGGCTTCGAGGC
>CATPCO010000261.1 GCA_955652925.1 uncultured Xanthobacteraceae bacterium
CCTCCGTCTCTCATTCCGAACATGTCAATTCTCCAGTTGTCTAAGTTATATCTTAAGATACTCTATGATCAGATATAGTGCAAGATATATCTTAAATTAATAATACGTTATATTTCAATATTTTACTGAAAAGCCTGATCCCACACCGCAAAGCCTATCCTCTTCAGTGAGGGATTGCGGCGCGCACGACCTCGGTCTCGCCGTGTTCCTGCAACAGCGCAAGCAGGCGTTTGCGCATCAGAATGCCGGGACGGTCAGACGGCATGTGCATCTCGACCTTGCGGGAGACGTCGACCGCCGCGTCCGGGTCGGTCGATTCCAGAATGTCGCGGTCCTCCTCGATGATGGCGGCGTCCCAGTCGATCAATTCCTGGGTCGAGCAGTCCTCCTCGCGATCGTTGCGGAAAAGGATCTGAACGAGCTGGATACTGCCGTCATCGATCGGAGTGGCCGAATTGAAGATGATGTGCCGCAGTCCCGATGGATATTCCATGTCAAGGGTGCGGCAGAACGGCATGAACCACGCGTTGCGCATGTGCCGCTTGGTGGTGGGCTCGGTCGTGCCGGTCACCCGATAGGCCGCCGGCGGATTGTTGATCGGCACGATGCTCTCGGCGGTGAAACCGAAATCGGTCTCGACCAGCTCGTATTTTTCCGGCTTAGGCTGATCGAGCTGCCCGAACGTGGACTTGTGCACGAAAGAGAAATGCGCGTTGTCGAATGAATTCTCCATCATGCGCAAAGCCGCGGTGTTCCAACGATCATAGAACTGGTGGATGCGCCGGTAGCTGGGATCGCGGTCCTGCGGCAGGTCCGCAATGTCGAGCAGCGGCTCGTCGAGTGCGACCCAGGCGTAGCCGTAGCGCTCCTCGCAACGGAATGCATTGACGCGCGCTTCCGGAAGCGGCTGGCCCGGCGCAAACTGGGGAATGTGCACGAGCTTGCCGGTGCGGTCGTAGGTCCAGCCGTGATAACCGCAGGTGATCACGCCGTCATGGCACCAGCCGCGGGACAGCTTGGCGGTGCGATGGCAGCAACGGTCGGCGAGCGCGGCCGGTTTTCCCTCGCCGTCGAGAAACAGGACGATGTTCTCGCCCAGCAACGTGAACGGCTTCGGTCCGCCGTTGAGCCTATTGATCGGCACCGTCGCATACCAGAATCGGCGCAGGACTTTTTGTTTGGTGCACAGCATTGTCGCTTCCTCAGCCTCCCTAAGCCATCAAACGCGACACGACACTTGCTGCTTCATGGCGCAGTTTTGCAAGATCAAGCCCGGGAATTTCGCCGTTTTCGACCACGATGCGGCCCCCGATAATGAGATGGCGCAATTGGGGGGTGCCGGCACCCGCGACCGGGCCGATCAGCGGATCGTGCAGTCCAAAATAGCGCGGATGGGAAAGGTCGAAGACCGCAATATCGGCGAGCTTGCCTGGCGCGATCACGCCTGCCTCCTCGAAGCCGAGAACGCGGGCGCCATTGGCGCTGCCCCAGCGCACGACTTCCTCGATGCTCACCGCACCCGCTCCCTTCACCGCGCGATGGGTGTGCCATGCGCTGTTCATCTCGCTGATCATATCGGCGGATTCGTTTGAGGCTGCGCCGTCGACCGCAAGCGAGACCGTGCCGCCGAGCGCGGCGAGCCGCTCCGCCGGCGCAATCCCCGAGCCCAGCCGGCAGTTCGATTGTGGGCAGTGCGCCATGCCGGTGCCGGTCTCCGCCAGGATGCGGATCTCATCATCGTCGACATGGACGAGATGGGCGAGCCAGACATCGCGGCCGAGGTAATCGTGATCGGCCATCCATTGCACGGGACGCTTGCCGTAGGTGGCAAGACAGAACTCCACGTCGGCCATGGTTTCCGAGAGGTGGCCGTGGATGCGCAGGCCCATGCGCCGGGCGCTCCGGGCGACGACGTCGAGCTCGTCGGCCTCGAGCGACCACGGCGCCGTCGTCGGCGCAATCGCCACCCGCCGCATGCTGTCGGGAGACGGGTCATGGTAGCGCTGCGCGCAGGCCTCGACCGAGGCGATCATCTGGTCGAGGGGCTCGCTCGGGGTGGGAATGAGATCGGGTGTATCGAAGCTTCGCGCCTTGGTCGCGCCGCCGCGGCAGAAGACGAGACGGATGCCCAGCTCGGCCGCGACCTCGAAGATCACGTGGGAGGGATCGTAGCGGTAGCTCTCGGCAAAGAGGTAATGGTGATCGGCCGCCGTCGTGGTGCCGGAAAGAATAAGCTCGGCAAGACCGATGCGCGCAGCCGTGCGCAACGCCTCCTCGTCGATCTTGTGCCAGTAGGTATATGGCACTGCACGCAGCCATTGCAGCAGCGGAACATCGATGCCGGCGCGCACGCCCTTGAGCACGCATTGAAAGAGATGATGATGCGTCGAGACGAGGCCGGGATAGATCACGCAGCCCGAAGCGTCGATCACGTCTTCGCCCTCTCGCCGCTCAAGCGCACCGACGGCCGCGATGCGCCCATCCGCAATGCGAATTGCGCCGCTCGCGCGCATGGCCTCACCGGGCAGTCCCGTGAATATTCCCTGCGCGCCTTGGATAAGGGTCACGTTTCGGCTCCGATCTCGCTTTCATGCCATTGCCCGAGCGCGAGCTTGGAAAGGCCGATCATGATCGCAAACAGCGCGACCCCGGCAAGCGTAATGAGGAAGAGCGCTGCGAACATGCGCGGGATGTCGAGCTGGAATCCCGATTGCAGTATCTCATAGGCAAGGCCTGCGCTGCGTCCGCCCGTGCCGGCAACGAATTCCGCAACCACCGACCCAATGAGCGCCAACCCGCTGGAAATGCGCAGCCCGCCGAAGAAATAGGGGAGCGCGCTCGGGATGCGCAGGCGAACGAGGGTCTGCAGCCGCCCTGCCCTGTTCATGCGGAAGAGATTGACCAAGCCGGGATCGACGCTGCGCAGGCCGAGCGTGGTGTTGGAAATGATCGGGAAGATCGCGACCACCGTGGCGCAGACGGTCAGCGCGACCTGCGTGTTCTTGACCAGGATGATGATCAAGGGCGCGATGGCGACGATCGGGGTCACCTGGAGCAGTACGGCGTAGGGAAAAAGACTCATCTCGATCGCCCTGCTCTGCACGAACAGGAAGGCGACGAGCGTGCCGAGAACAATGGCGGCCGCGAAAGCCTGCAGCGCAACCCGCAGCGTCATGCCCAATGCCGTCAGCAGTGAAGGCCCCTCGGTCCAGAGCTTTTCGGCGATGTCGCTCGGTTTGGGAAAGAGATAAACCGGGATGTTCGCGTTGCGGCACGCGATCTCCCAGATCGCAACCAGCAGCACCCCGACCAGCACCGGGGCCACAATGCTCATCGCCGTTTGCGATTCAGACAGCGGACGCATGCGCTTGCTTCATCATGCCTGCAATGGTGCGAGCGACACTTCGGTGAGCGAGGCCGAGAGCGCGCGGCAATACTCGCCAAAGCGCAGCGAGTTGCGAAAGCCCTCCTCACGCGGCTGCGGCTCATCGATGGACATGATCCTGCAGATGCGCCCGGGCTGCGCCCCCATGACAACCACTCGTGTCGAGAGGAACACGGCCTCATAGATGGAATGAGTGACGAACATGGTGGTGAGCTTGCGCTCCCACCACAGCCGCACGAGATCGGTATCGAGACGATTGCGGGTGAACTCGTCGAGCGCTCCGAATGGCTCGTCCATGAGCAGAAGATCGGGCTCGGTGATGAGACTGCGCGCAATGGAAACCCGCATCTTCATGCCGCCGGACAACTGCCTCGGATAATGGCGGGCAAAGCCTTCGAGTCCCACGCGCGCAAGCGCTTCGCGCACACGCTCGCCGCTCTCGGATTTGGGAACGCCCGCAAGATCGAGCGGCAATCGCACATTCGACTCCACCCGCGCCCATGGCATCAGCGTCGGATCCTGAAAGACGAAGCCGAGCGATCGCCCGGCTGTTTCCACTTTATGGAATTCACCCGACCACCACAGGATACGGCCGTCGGTCGGCTCGATGAGGTTCGCGATAAGCTTGAGCAGTGTGCTCTTGCCGCAGCCCGACGGCCCGATCAGCGTCAGAAATTCGCCCGCGCCGACGGTAAGATCAATCGGCGCAAGTGCGCGCGTGCCGTTTGGAAAGATCTTTTCCGCGGACAGAACTTCGACGACAGGCGCCCGCGCGAGCGCCCCGCTTTGCACGGGCAAAGGCTTGTTTGGCGCCAACACGAGCAGATGGTTGTGCGTCACATCAGAAGCTTGAGGTCCTTGACGAACCGGTCGGTAAAGCCCTGCTTCCAGTCGACCTCAGGTTTGAGCAAGCCGGCCGCAACCATATAATCATAGGTCGCTTTCCAGCGCGCCTGCGTCATCATGCCAATGCCCATGGTCTTGGCATCGCCGCCATCGAGCACCTTGAGCGCCTTGAGCTGTTCGATGCCGAAGGCAATCTGCTCCTCGCTCATCTTGGGGTTGTCAGCCTTGATCAGCGCATTTGCCGGCGCCGGATCGGTGAAATAGCTCTTCCAGCCTTCCAGCGATGCCTTCACGAAGCGCGCAGCCACGTCCGGAGTCTTGTCGGCGAAATCGCGCTTTGCGACCATTGTCGTGCCATAGGGCGGATAGCCATCGTGCGCGAACAGAAAGAACTTGACCGGCACCCCTTGTTGTTTGGCCTGGAACGGCTCCGATGACGGATAGGATTGCTGCACCACGTTCTGGTCCGCGAAGAAGGGCTGCAGGTTAAACGTGTAGGGCCTGGTCTGCTCGTCGGTATATTTGTATTTGGCCTTGAGCCATGGCCACCAGCTCGTACGGCCGGGAGTGGCGACCAGGATAGTCTTGTCCTTGAGATCGGCGAGACTTGCGACGTTGTCGTGGGTCATCATGCCTTGCAGGTCGTACTGGAAGGAGGTCGCGATCGTCACGACCGCAAGCCCCTGCTCCAGCATTTTGAGCACCTGGAAATCGTAGCCCATCATTACGTCGGTCTCGCCGGCGAGCAGGAGTTGCATGCCGTTGACCTGAGGCCCGCCCATGCGCAGCGTCACGTCGAGGCCGGCGCGTTCGTAGAGTCCCGTCGCCTTGGCCTGGTAGAAGCCGCCATGCTCGGCCTGCGCAAACCAGCTCGTCAGGAAGGTGACCTTGTCGGTAGCACCCGCGCTCCCGGACCACAGAGCGGTTGCCAGCAGGCAGCCCGCCACGCGCCCAGCACCCAGGCTCAAATTCTTCGGCACCATCGCAAACCTCATGATTGGTGGGATGCGGCAGACAGGAGCAAGCCTGATGCCAGGAGCACACACACGAATCCTAACCGGTTTTGATCAGCTGGAGCCCAATCTGCCTAAATCTTGGGCAAAAGGCCAGCAGGTTGGGCGCAGCATGGCAAGGCGGGTTAGGCTAATCCGCCCTACTCCTCTCCGCCCTATCCTCCTCGAACCTCAACACATGCACGGAAAATTTGCCGCCTGCGTCCGTCCAGGTGGAGAGCGGGGCCCAGCCAGAGCCGCGCGCCAGCGCCAAAAATGACTCAACAGAGTATTTGTAGCTGTTCTCGGTGTGGATCGTTTCGCCGAGACGGAACTCGATCACGCGCCCGGCGACCCTGACCTTCTGACGCTTCTTGCTTGCAAGGTGCATCTCGATGCGATGGCGCTCCGCATTATAGAAGGCGTGATGACTGAAAGTTGCGAGATCGAAATTCGCGCCCAGCTCGCGGTTGATGCGCGTGAGCAGGTTGAGGTTAAACTTTGCAGTGATCCCGGCGGCATCGTCGTAGGCCGCGTTGAGGATGGCGGCGTCTTTTATCAGGTCGACCCCGATGATCAGGACCGCCTTCGGCCCCAACATGCGACCAGCGTGACGCATGAAGGCGCATGCTTCGTGGGACTCGAAATTGCCGATGGTTGATCCCGGAAAAAAACCAGCGCGCGGGAGCGCGGCCAAGTCCGCCGGCAGTATGAATGCCTCGTTGAAATCGGCCTCCACCGGGATCACGCGCAGATGCGGCCAATCGCGTCGCAGGGTTTGCGCTTCATCGGCCAGCATCTTTGAGGAAATGTCGACGGGAACATAGGCAGCAACTGCAGGTGCGGCCGCAAGCAGCAGCCTTGCCTTCCTGCTCGACCCGCTGCCGAACTCGACAAGGGCAGAGCCTGGCGCAATGAA
>CATPCO010000262.1 GCA_955652925.1 uncultured Xanthobacteraceae bacterium
AGAGCAATGCCGATCTCGGAAAACTTGAGCCGCTGCGCCACTTTTGCCTTGTCATAGCGGTCCGCCAGTTCTCCTCCGAGCGCCGAGAGGAAGAAATAGGGAGAAATAAAAACAGCGGCGGTAAGCGCGATCAGTGCCGCACCGACCGAGCCGCCAATGTGAAACAGAATGAGGAAAACCAGGGAGCTCTTGATGAAATTGTCGCTGAACGCGGAGAAGAACTGGCACCAGAACAAAGGCGCAAAACGCCGTGTCATCAAAAGGGACGAAGACATCGCAGCTCTCAGCTTGCCCGGGCTCCAAGTCGAATGCCAGCCTTTAGAAACGACAATTTGGACAAAAGAACAATCATGCCGCGCCCCCGATCGCAGCCTCCAACCCGGACGCCCGCAAGAGAAACGGCATAAAAATGAAGCGGGCGGCCGCTGGCCGCCCGCTACTCAACGCTACTTCCCGGCTTTACCCCCGCAGCGTGCGCTGCGTTGCCGGTTGCATCATGACGGCCGCTACGCTCAGGCAAACGGCTATTCCCGATGCGACAGTGAAGAGCGATATCCACATGGCCCGATTCCCTTCGTTCTTATTGTCTGCAAACGCCCACTTGCACTTGTCCGGGCCATAACGCGGTAGCGAGCAGTTGGTTCCTATCGTCGCGGGGGCGGTAATATACAACCTTAGCTTTTGGCCAATCGGGAACTCCCGTACCGAGTGAAACCGCCGCCGCCGATAAGATCAGGTCTGCGCAAGACTTGATTAACCGTGGCACACGTGCCTTTTTGCGCCGGACAGCTGGCAAGCGATGAAATTCACCGGGGAAATCACGATCGGCGCTCCGCGGGAGGCAGTCTTCGCCAAGGTGCGAGACGCTCGATTTTTTGCCTCCTGCATCGAAGGGGTGCACGATCTCAATGAAATCGATGCTGACCGCTATACCGCCGTGCTGGAAACGAAAGTCGCCTACCTCAAATTCAAATTCAATGTGGCGGTTGAGGTTTTGCGGGCTGACCCGCCGAGTGAGATCGAAGCGAAGATCGAAGGAACACCGAGCGGTATCGTCGGACGGCTGACGGCGCGTTCTGTCACGCGGCTCCTGGAAGACACCGGGGGAACCAAGGTGACCTATGAAGTGGACGCATCGCTGACGGGCAAGCTCGGCAGCCTCGGCCAACCCGTTCTGCGCGCGAAAGCGAAAGAGATGGAGCGGCAATTCGCTCAGCGCATGCGCGCCGCGTTCGCCCTGCCTCAATCGCAAGGCGCGACCTGATGGCGCAGCCCACGCCCGTGGCTGCGGCGCCAGCAATGCCGGGCCGCCAAGTCGGCCGCGCGCTGCCCCGGATTGAAGCGCGCGAGAAGGTGACGGGGCGCGCCGAGTACACGCATTTGATGCAGCTTCCGGGCATGCTGCACACCAAGATCTTCCGCAGCACCCTCGCGCACGGCCGGATCAAATCGATCGACACGAGTGCGGCCAAAAAGTTCCCCGGGGTGCATCGTGTCGTTACATCCGAGGACGTGCGAAGCGTCATCCCGGAGCCCTATTACGGACCGGCCTTCCACGATCAGCCCATCCTGGCCATCGACAAGGTGCATTATGTGGGCGAGCCGGTCGCGGCGGTGCTGGCCGCCGACCCGCACATCGCCGAAGAGGCGGCGGCACTCATCGTCGCCGACTATGACGAGCTGCCAATGGTGCTCGACGAGGTCGAGGCCGCCGAAAACAAGGTCTTGGTGCACGAAGAGCTTCGGCCGGCCGGTACATTTGCCGATCTCAAGCACCTCAAGGGCCGTCGCGGCACCAATATCGCGCTCGACTTCAAGCTGCGCCGCGGCGACGTGGATCGGGCATTTGCGGATGCCGCCCGGGTGTTCGAGGGCACATTCAGAACGCAGAAAGTCCTGCACGTGGCGCTGGAGCCGATTGCATCAATTGCGGACTGGAGGGAATCCGGCGTCACGATCTATACCGGTTCGCAGGGACCATCCTTCGTGCGCGCCGAGATCGCGCGTCTTCTGGGGCTGCCTGAGAACCGGGTACGCATCAAGGTGCCCTACCTGGGGGGCGGCTTCGGCTCGAAGGTCTACATCAAGGCTGAGGCGCTCGCGACCGCACTCTCCATGATCGTGCGCCGGCCGGTGAAGGTCGCGCTCACGATGGAGGAGCAGTTCTATACCATCACCAGGCATCCCAGCACGTTTCGGATCAAGACGGGAGTCGACCGCGACGGCCGTATCACCGCGCGTAAATGCGAGGTGTATTGGAACGGCGGCGCCTATGCCGATATCGGTCCGCGGGTGACGCAGAAATCGGGCTTCACCGCTTCAGGCCCCTACGACATCGACAATGTCTGGATCGACTCCTACGCGCTCTATACCAACGTGCCGCCGGCCGGCGCGCTGCGCGGCTTCGGTATCCCGCAGCTCGTCTGGGCATACGAGAGTCATACCGACACCATCGCGCGCGCACTCGGTCGCGATCCAATCGAGTTCCGCCGCAAGAACATCCTGCGCGACGGCCGCCCGCATGCGACCGGCACGATCATGCAGGACGCGGGTCTCGAGGCCGCGCTCGAGCGCGTGAGCCAATGCCTGAACTCGAAAGCGCCTCTGGTCCGCGCCGCGGGTCCGCTGCGCCGTGGTCGCGGTGTCGCGATCGGAATCAAGGCGTCGATCTCGCCGACAACCTCGGTTGCAAACGTCACCGTCGCCGCCGACGGCAGCACGACACTCGCCTGCGGCACGGTGGATATGGGACAAGGCTCCGATACCGCCATGGCGCAGATCGTGGGGGAAGTACTCAACATCCCGGCGGAGAGCGTCAAGGTGCTGCCACGCGACACCGACGTGACGCCCTACGACATGAGCACGCTCGGCTCGCGCTCGCTGTTCCATATGGGTCATGCGGTGCGGCTCGCGGCGGAAGAAGCCCGCGACAAGATCAAGGCGCTTGCGCGCGAGGTGGGCGAGCCCGAAGGCAGCAACGTCCCGGTAAGCGAGCTGTTCAAGAAAAGATACGGCATGCAGGCCGGCACCATCATCGGGACGGGCATCTACAAGCCGGACTATGTGCCACCCGACGCGGCGAGCGGGCTCACGCCCAATGCGACGCCGTTCTGGATGTGCTCGGCCGTGGGGGCGGAAGTCGAGGTGGACGTGGAGACCGGAAAGGTGCGGGTCACGCGGCTCATCAACGTGGTTGACTGCGGCCGGCCGATAAATCCAAAAATCGTCGCGACACAGATCTCCGGCGCAGCGCTGATGCAGTTGGGCTTCACCATGTTCGAGAAGATGCATATCGACGCGGGCCAGGTAACCAACGCCTCGCTCGCCGACTACAAGATTCCAGGCATTCTGGACGTGCCGCCGATCATGAACAATGAGACGGTCGATGCCCACCAGTCGAACGGCCCGTTCGGCGCGAAGGGGGTTGGCGAGAGCGCCACGTTCGGCGTATCGCCGGCCATCGCCAACGCGATCGAGGATGCCTGCGGTGTCCGCTTGACCGAGTTGCCGCTCACCCCCGAAGCGGTGTTGCGTGCCCTGCGCGCCAAGCAAGGCAAGCCCTTGGAAGACGAGCAATGACCACCATCAATTTCACCCTCAACGGCGAGCCGGTCAGCGCCGACGTCAAGCCGCACCATAACGTCGTCGAGGTGCTGCAGCGCGATTTCAACCTGACCGGAGCGCGCGAGAGTTGCGGCCAGGGTCTCTGCGGCTGCTGCACCGTGATCGTCGACGGCAAGGCCGTTTCAGGCTGTCTTTATCTCGCGATCTTCCTCGACGGAACGCAAGTGCGCACGATTGAGGGGATGGCGGATGGCGACACGCTTAGTCCCGAACAGGAAGCTTTCATCGAAGCCGGCGCCTTTCAATGCGGCTACTGCACGCCGGGCTTCATTTTGATGACGCGCCAGCTGCTTGACGAAAATCCCGATCCCGACGACGACGCGATCAAGCATTATCTCTCCGGCAACCTTTGCCGTTGCGGCGCCTATCTGGAAATCATGGAAGCGGTCAAGCTCGCTGCCCGCAAGCGCAAAGGTGCGGCCAATATCGGATGACTGAGGTGAAGCGGACCTAATGCGAGAGTTACTGGGGACCGCTGCCGTTGACCGAACCGGACATGGAAGGCGGGTTTCGTAGAACGGCAGCTGTGAAATGTCCGAGCCTGATTGCCGCTGATCAATCGGGCTTGATGCCCGCGACCTTAACCACCTTGTCCCATTTTTCGAATTCGGCGGCGATGTAAGCCCTGAACTCTCCGGGACTGAGCACCATGGGAACGGTGCCGACATCGGCGAGCCGAGCCTTGATATCCGCCTGCGCCAGCCCTTCTTTGACCTCGCGGCTGAGCCGCTCGATTATCTCAGGCGGAGTCCCTCGCGGCACGCCGATCCCACCCCACGTGCTGGCCTCGTAGCCCGGCAATGTCTCGGCGACAGTCGCCACGTCCGGCAACAAGTCAAATCGCTTGCGGCCCAAGACGCCAAGCGCGCGTAGCTTGCCGCTGCGGACCTGTGGCAGCGCCGTCACCATCACGTCGAAGCCGACATTGACCTGGCCGCCGATCAGATCGGTCGTCATGGGTGCGCCGCCGCGATACGGAATATGCACCATGTCAATGCCGGCCATGAACTTGAACAGCTCGCCCGCCAGATGTGACGCCGAGCCGGTGCCGAATGACGCCATCGTGACCTTGCCGGGATTGGCCTTGGCGTGCGCGATCAGCTGGGTAACAGTCTGCGCTGGCACCGAGGGGTGCGCGACCATGATCATGGGGTAACTGACAACGCCGGCGACCGGCGCGATGTCGCGCTGGATGTCGAATGGCAAACTGACGAACAGACTGGCGTTGACCACCGATGAGAGGCCGTGCCACAGCAACGTATATCCGTCGGGCGGCGAATTAACCACGGTTTGCACTGCGATGTTGGTCGAGGCGCCCGGCCGGTTCTCGATGATGATGGGTTGCCCGAGGCGCTTCGACAGCCATGGCTCCATGATCCGGGCGACCGTGTCGGCGCCGCCGCCCGCGGGAAAGCCGATGATCCAGCGCAGTGGCTTTGACGGATAGACTTGCGCCCGCGCCATGCGCGAAATTGCGGACAGTGTGAGGCCGCCCGCCGTCAGTTGCAGAAATCGACGGCGGGGAAGTTTCATAGCGTCCTCCCAATTCGGACTATTGGAAAGCGGGCGTTGATCGCCCCACTCGACGTAGGTCTGAATTTTTGAGCGCCTGCCCGCCGATGGCACTGGCGCTGCCGCAAAATAAGCAGGGCTTCGGCATGCCCCGTCGGCCGCTCGGTCAATAGGCTATCTCACTATCGTGTCTGCGCGGAAGGGGTGCATGTCGGTTCTTGTGCCGGCACATCGCGGCGGTTTTCTGCAGTGCAGAAATACAGCGGCAATGCGAGCATAAGCGGGCTTGTGACGGCGAGGTCTGGCAGACCTGCTGTGGGTGCTTATCCGAGGTAATCACCGGGCGCGTGCTCGCATGCTGCAAGATACGCTCGGCCGATGCTGCTCGCCCGCGCCGACGAGGAAACCAAACTCGCAGTGAGGTGGCGATGCATTCAGGTGAAATTACCGCACAAAGGGATTACGGATCGTAAGGTCCTTGACCCTTTGCTCATGCTGAAAGTCCTCTGAATAAAGAACGGCGCATCCCGCCCGCATTGCCGATGCGACAATCAAGCTATCGTAGAACGCAAACCTGTAATCGCGCGCAATTGCGATCGCCGCCTCGTGAACCTCGATCGTAAGAGGCTGAGGTACATCGAGCAGCGTTCTCAAAACAGCGAGAGCATCCTGGATTTCGTCCCAGTCACGAAGACGCTTGCGTCGCGAGACATTCACAAATTCGTTGAGAACCTGAACACTGATGATGCCGCCTCGCGCCAGCAACGCCTCAGCTTTTTCTCCACGGGGGTCGTTCGAGCTAAAGGCATAGACAATAATATTG
>CATPCO010000263.1 GCA_955652925.1 uncultured Xanthobacteraceae bacterium
CGACAACAGCTACGCCGGCATTCCCGCCGACGGGCGCGCGAACGAGGCCCCTTCGAGCGACCCCCAGGCGAAGGACGGCCAAGGCAATTGCCTCCGAGTTGATCGCGGCAGCTCGTGGATGTTTCCGGCGTGGCTGCTGCGCTCGGCCACCCGAGAACGCAATCCTGCCGACTACCGCAATGACATCATGGGTTTCCGCGTCGCTCGAACGCTCCCGTGAAGCTAGTGCGGTCACACAAATGAGAAAACTGCACATCATCTTGTCACTCGCACTAAGCGCCAGCGTCGCCAGCTTCGCTCAGGAAGCTGCGACCTCGCAATCATTGCCCGCGCCGCGCGTCGGTGATATTAAGTCTGCCGATGGCACCGTTCTCAAGGGCACGTACTTTTCCGCCGGCAAGCCGGGGCCCGGCGTCTTGCTCTTCCATCAAAACAACCGCACACGTACCTCCTGGGACGACCTGGCCCGCCAACTGGCGGCCTCTGGAATCAACACGCTCACCGTCGATAGTCGCGGCCACGGCGAAAGCGGCGGCACACGCGAATACGTCAGCCAGAAGTGGCAAGCCGACGTGGAAACTGCCTTCCAGTTCTTGATCTCGCAGCCCGGCGTTCAGCGCGATGTTATTGGCGTGGGAGGCCCCGGCAGCGACGGAGTTATCCATGCCGTAGAAACTGCCAGCCTCCATCCAAACGACGTAAAGTCCCTCGTCCTGATGTCTGGCGAGACCTTTCGCCCGGGCATCGAATTTCTCCACCAAGCTTCGCAGTTGCCCGAACTCTTCGTCGTTGCCGACACGGACGAATATCCCCCCACCGTCGAAGCCATGCTCTGGATGTACGCCAGAGCCTCCAGTCCTATGAGGAAGCTGATCCACTATTCCACTGCGCAGGAAGCCCCTTGGCTCTGGTATGAGACCAGCGATGCCAGCAAAGTTCCCGCCACCGGTAGCCACGGCACCGATCTCTTTAAGACTCATCCGGATCTGCCCGGCATCCTCGTGCAGTGGTTTGTCACCACGCTCATCAAAACTCCAGGGCACGCCCCTGCCGATCCACTGGCCGCCGCCGCCATCCTCAATCAGCTCGCAGAGCCCGGCGAAGCCGCGCAGGTCAAACAGCAGCTGATCGAAGCCCGAAGAAAAGATCCCAGAGCGCAATTATGGCCAGAAGTCAGCGCCGACATCATCGGCAGCGGCCATTTGCGCGAGGGCGAGATCAAGGAGGCCATCGAGGTCTTCCAGCTCAACCTCCTCGCCTATCCCGATTCCGCTGACGCGCACTTCAACCTTGCCGATGCGTACCTGGAGGACGGACGGAAAGACCTCGCCCGGCAATATGCTGAAAAAGCATTGGCCCTGCTAGACTCGCACACAGCGCCTTTGTCCTCCTGGTCCGATACCGCGGAGCGCCGCGCCGAGATCCGTCAGGGCATACAAGACACGCTCAAGAAACTAGCAAACGGAAAGAAGTAGACGTCTTGGAGCGATA
Organism: uncultured Xanthobacteraceae bacterium; assembly: GCA_955652925.1. Taxonomy (GTDB): domain Bacteria; phylum Pseudomonadota; class Alphaproteobacteria; order Rhizobiales; family Xanthobacteraceae; genus VAZQ01. The sequence continues at coordinate 1,492 of CATPCO010000263.1, forward strand.
CTGAACCGAAGCGCGACAGGATCCCCACAGTCCCGAGCGAACGCTCGCATAAGCGAGCGAAAAATAATCTCCTAGTTTTCCGTCATCGCACGTCTGCTTGTCGAACGTGATTAGGCACCTTATCCCTTCAAACGGCGCCTTATTTGCCGGATGACGGGCAAACATGAAGTTATCGCAAGGTAAGGGTTGCCGACAATACACGAACTTGGTCTGCGTCTCCTGCCACAAGGTCGTTTGTCCCAATGGCCTAAACGTAGCGCTTGCCGCCCTTCACGCTACGCCCACTTGCGCTTCTGTTGCCGAGGACTTTTGGAGTTCGCGCCAATGTCCAGGTGAGATCCCTTCCCATTGGTGAAAAGCGCGGAAGAATGAGTTCGCATCTTCGTACCCCAAGAGATAGGCAGTTTCATTCAGCTCCCGAGATGAGTGTAGGAGATAGTGGTGGGCCAGTTCACGACGCGCCTCGTCCAATACTTGCTGAAAAGTGATGCCCTGTTCCGTGAGGCGGCGTTGCAAGGTCCGAGTGCTCAAGTGCAGCTCTCTTGCGAGATCCTGTATGCCCGGACGCTGACCAGCCAGTAACTGCTTCAGGATACCTTTTGCCTGTTCCTTCAGATTCTTCTGCGCGAGTTGCTCGGTCAGTTCTGCCTCAAGTTGCGGTGCGACAGTCGCCAACAAGTCAGCGTTGTAAGTTACAAAGGGAAGTTCGATATCTGCCTTGCTGAATATGAGGGCATTCTGCGCCGCCTTGAACTTTACCGGACAGTGGAAATGCGCCTCATACATTTCTCGATGCGTGGGAGTTCGTTGGAAGTCGATCCTCTTGGGGCGTATCGATCGTCCAGTACCTCGCTGACCGAGGCCAACAATCCATGCGAAGCACACGTCTACCAGCAATGAAGGCTCTTGCTCATGCGCGAGAAGTAAAGGAACTGGATCGCGCATTCATTGCCCCGTTCGACCAGACGGATTTCTTCCGGGCAAGTGAGTTGTTTGTAGCGCGACGACCGCTCCACCGCGTCCCGGAACGACCGCGCAGAAAGCGCTGCGAGTTTCACTGGATCATAGCGCTCGACGCGCTCTTCGGTTCCGAGCTTCAAGCCGATAGCAGGATCGTTGCTCGCTTCCGCAATTCCCCGATGAAGCGCAAAAAATTGCTCGGTGCTCACCAGTATCCTGTCCAGCTTGAACAGTCCTATCGGCAGACCTGCTCGCCTCAGAACGGTATCCGGCGAAAGGCCCAATTCTTCAAGTTTTCGCGGCAGCGTGCTCGAAACTCGGAATCGGTTGCTCATAGCTTCGCTGACAGCATAACCCTACTTTCTATGGATTCGTCGCCCTACTGCTTTTTGTATTGCTCGTCGCTGACGTGCTCCATCCAATCGACGACCTCGCCATCTTTCTTTTCC
>CATPCO010000264.1 GCA_955652925.1 uncultured Xanthobacteraceae bacterium
ACGTTAATCGGTGCATTCTTACAGCTCGGTGGTGACGAGCGTCGCCGTTTTCTGCGATCCGCAGCCGCAGTATATATCGCCCACGAGCTCTGGGAGGTAAGCATCTCCAGCTTTCTTCTCGGTTGTGTGCAGGCAATCGAAACGCTGATTGACCGACCAACGCCGACCCCCTGCCCGACATGTAATAGGGATATGGGACCGGGACCAACCCGGTTGTTTCGTGACTTTGTTGAGACGCACTGCCTTAGTAGCGGAGTGGATCAGAAAGCGGCAAGCGCACTGTATAGCGTACGATCATCGCTCGCGCATGGGAGCTATCTTTTCCAAATTGATGAAGCGCCATGGTCGATGAACCTTGGGGCAATCGTAGCGAGTGATCATGAAATTGATGTTGCGCAGTCAGCCCTGCTGATTGCTAAGGAAGGGTTACGCAATTGGCTACTTGCAACGTCTGCCGAAAAGAGAGCCTTGGGCACTCTGGGAGAGCGGGAATAATGACTCTCACGGGCGAATAGTGGCTTGGAGTGTCCCGAATTAGCGCAACTTCGCCCACTGATCGTGCCGTGATCGACCCTGTGTCGTGCCGATTGGATACGTAATGATTCAGTCCTTACCATCACGCGCACCCCGACTGCTACGCACTGCGACCCAGTTTCTCCGGTAGTTGCCCGAGCCGATGCGGCAGGGTGTAAGCATTAGGGATTATCATTGACGGTCTTGGGCAAGGAGGAGGCGATTTGCGGGTCGACCAGCCTACGACCAACTGGACGAACTCGCCTAGCTCCGGACAGCATACAGCTCACTATTCGCCTGTGATGATTGCACCTTTTCGTCGGGACAGCGCCGGACGCGTCCGCAGAATTCTTTTCTCGGGAGTCGCGCCATACAGGTCGGCCGAACTCCTTGGATTGTCGGAACACCTTCATCCTTTGGGGCACTCTGGTCTTAGCTGCATGAGCTTAGGGAGGGCTCCTTTTGGCTATACCGCGAATGCCGACACCGTGCTTATCGCTCGGAAGGAACGTAATGCCTGCACGAATGAGCGTGTCGCGGACGGCCGCAAGAACTCGATTCCGCGCCTCGACTCGCCATTCCAGGTCATCGGTAAGGGCTAGTGAACCGTCTGTCGCCTCAATTCGCTGAACGCTTGAAATTCCGACCTTCGCCCGTCTAGCCAGGTCGGCAACCGACCAACGCAGGAAAGCCCGTGCCATCCGGACTTGAGCGCCAGTTATTTCGGTCCGTTCATCCATCCAAGCTGGCTGATAGTGAGCTATTTCGGTTGACTATGGTCTGGTACAATGCTATTTTTACTCAGGTGGGTCGAGTCCGAGTTAAGAACGGAATGAGCGGTTTGCCGGCGGTCCTCGATTTTGCCGTCGGGGGCTGCCCGAAGCTGTCGTGTGAGTTCATTGGCGTAGGAGTTCATAGTCATGGCGCCCCGTGCGTATTGGAAGGGCTACCTCAAGCTGTCCCTGGTTTCCTGCCCGATTGCTCTCTTTCCCGCCACGTCTGAGCGCGAGAAGATCAGCTTCCATCAGATTAATAAGAATACCGGGCACCGCATCAAGTACCGCAAGGTCGATGCTGAGAGCGGAGACGAGGTCGAGTCCACCGATATCATCAAGGGCTATGAGGTCGGCAAGGGCGAATACATCGAACTCGATCCCGAGGAACTCGAAGCCGTGGCAATCGAGAGCAAACGCGTGATCGACATCGATGAGTTCGTGCCCAAGAAGGAGATAGACGAACTTTACCTAAACAACCCCTATTACATTGCGCCAGATGGAGAGGTCGGCCAGCAGGCGTTTGCCGTGATCAGGGAAGCCATCCGCAAAGAGGGCATGGTCGCAATCGGCAAAGTAGTGTTCACGTCGCGCGAGCACATCATTGCGTTGGAAGCGCGCGGCAAGGGTCTACTAGGCATTACGCTGCGATACCCCTATGAGGTTCGCAACGAGGCGGACTATTTCGATGACATCCCGGGCGAGAAGATTCCCAAGGATATGCTCGATCTCGCCTCGCACATCGTAGACACCAAGGCGGCGCACTTTGACCCGAGTAAGTTCGATGATCGGTACGAGGATGCCCTGAACGACTTGCTGAGAAAGAAGCAGGAGGGCAAGCCGATTGAACGACCGGAGCGGCGCCAGCCTGCGAGAGTGATCGATCTCATGGATGCGCTACGCCGAAGCGTAGAAGCGAGCGGTACAGGCCCATCAGCCAAGGCTAAAGCCCACCTCGCCGCCCAGCGCCAATCCGAACAGCCGAAGCGTAGGAAGGCACAGCGGGAGTGAGCTGCCAAGGCGCCCAACCGTCAATCTAGCTCGAAGCACCCCGACGCGGCGTTGTTAGCGACGCGCCGGGACTTGCCACCAGCACCACGGAGCGGTGCCGATGACCGGTTCCGGCCATAACATGAATCCGCGCGGCGCTCGCCTTGGGGTGCGATTCACAATGCAAGGAGAAGAAGCAAATGTCCACGACTTCACGCCCTCGCATGAAATCTCAGGCAGTCACAGATAAATGTCAGGTCGAAATTGTGGACCTGAAGGGCAGCTACATCCGCACTGCCGGAACTAAGTGGGCTGGAATCCTCGACGGGACGGAACTCTGTCGCGTCGAGGAGTTTGCAGCACG
>CATPCO010000265.1 GCA_955652925.1 uncultured Xanthobacteraceae bacterium
ATCATTGCCAACCACCCAACCAGCCGAGTTCACTGCGCGCGCCGAGCCCTGGCTTGTGCCGGAGGCGAGCGGAATCGCGACCATTCCGCCCGCATCCGACCAGATAAACGGCAGGCCCGAGCCCTGATTGAGCATGCTCGATCCGACGACGTAGCCGGTGTTGCTCACGCCGAAAGCGAGGGCGCCGTTGAAGCCGGGCAGCGCGCCCACGCTGAAGGCCATGCCGGCGCCGACATCATAGACAATCCCGACGTTGACGGCGGCGTTGTTTGGATCGATGCCCTGCCCGACGATCCGGCCTGAATCGTTGATTCCGAACGCCGTGAGAAAGTAGCTTCCGTTTGAGGTCGTTTGCGTGATGGTCGACGCGCTTCCGCCATTGTAGATCACGCCGCGCTGCAGGCTTCCGCTGTTAACCGAGCCGACCGCGACGCCCGAAGCGTTCACGTGGTTCGCGTCGCCGAGCGTTTGGCCGGAGGGAAGGGGGAGCTGCGAGACCACGCCATTCTGCCAAACGACCGGCAGCCGGCCCGAGCCGAATGCCGTAGTCGCGCCGGTGCCCACGACGATGCCGCCGCCAAGGGTCCAGCTGAACGCCTGGGTTCCGCCACTCCGAAATGAGCGGCCTACGGCGATTCCCCCAGTCGATACACCAAAACCCTGCGAGGCGGTGTCGCCGGTTTGAACGACGCCGATGTCGTAAATCTGATATTGAGGATCGGCGTTGGCCGCCGCCGTGACAAGGACCCATGCGATCACGGCGGAAATCTTCGTAAGCGCTCGCATAAGCGATCTGGCCTCCTAACTGTTCTCGCAAATCAAATCTAGCGCGGTCCCGGTCAGGCGTTCTCTTGTGTAATTCATTCTTCGCATGAGACTAGAGTGTAAATATTCTAGATCTAGAACAGCCAATCAACTATTTCTCAATTCTCCTATTGTATGCACCTCGGACGATCGGCAAACCTTTAAGGAGCTCGTCGCGCAGTCCGCGTTGGAAAATGCTACGGCGGCGGATAGTCTAAGGTAAACTGGAATTGGCCGGCCTAATGCCGAGTTGCAATCGCGGCATTACTTCGAACCCGTGTGAGGGGTGCGCTAATGCTCCCTCCGGAGTGCGCTTTTACGATCGCCACGTCCGTGGCGTTGATGATGCCACTGGCGTTCACATCCGTGCGGAAGTTGCTGTTGGTTACAGGCTGGCCAACTTGAGCTTTGGTCTGCGCGACATCGGTGGCGTTGACCACGCCGTTGCCGCTGGTGTCGCCGATGAGCATGTTCACGCTCACTGGCGTGTCAGGCAGAACCTGGGAGAACTCGTCGGTCACGCCGCTCAAAGTGACTGTGAGCGTTTGCGCGTTCGCGACGCCGGTCAGGTTCACCGTCATGGTGTTACCGGAAAAGACCGGCGTACCCGAGACGCTCCCGATGCCGCCGGTCACGCTGGCGTTGCCGCTCGTCACGTTGTTAGTGAATGTAAACACGAGTGTGTAGTCATCAGTCGCCCCGCCCGTGCGACATTCCACGCCGGGATTTCCTGAGAGCGGGAGAGGAATGTCGAAAGTACCCGCGCTGCCATGCGTCTTGCGGGAAACTGCTAAGGTGAGCTGAAGTGCCGGTATCGGCACTTTAAAGACATAGACTCTGTTGTCACCTGCGAGGTAGATACGTCCGCGAGCCACAATGCCGGTAGTGCTGTATGAGTGGGTGCCTCCGATCACGTCGCTTGGGCCACCCCCGCTGTAAACAACCGCGCCCGTATCTCCATCGTAACCGTGTAATCGCTGGTCGCCTCCGGTGCCTACCGACCATACAATCATGTTGTTGGTGCCGTCAGTGGACGTAACGAAAGGCGAGCCGACACCGCTCTGGCCCTCAGTCCACGCGGTCGTGATCGTGGGTGGATTGGTCGCAGTAATGCGGAATGCTGAGAGCGTGCTACCGTTGGCGCGGAAAGCGACATACGTGCCCTGGCTGGTCCGATAGGTGGCCGCTGCCTGGATGATAGAGCTGCCGGATACATGCAGCGAGGCCACCGGTGCGCTGATGCCGCCGAGGTTGTCGCGATTAACCAAATAGGCATTCCCATCTTTGCCCAAGGCAACCACCAAGTGGGAAGGCGTGGCACCGGGCACGTCCACGATCACTGGGCCGGAGCCGCCGAGATCGGTGTCACCGCTGTCCAGCGACTGCCAATTAGTAGGCACCCAGTAATCGCTTGGGTTGCCGCTAAAAATCGGGCCGGGTTGTAGACGAATGACCGCTTCGCTTCCACCCCAGGTGCCAGTCACGCTACCGTTCCCGGTGGTAACAAACAGATTCGTCCCGTCGTTAGCAACGCCGCCGATCGACCATGCGCCGGCTTTTGTGATTGTCGTGGCCCAGTTCATGACGCTGGCAGGGTTACTCATCTGGATGCCAACGAGTCGACCGTGATAACTGCCGCAGTCGCCGAAGCGTCCACCGTACGGGATATAAACGATGCTGCCGAGTATTCCGAGTGCGCCACGCTCACTTTGCACTGATGAATCGAAGCCCGATATGGCACCACTCACGTCCACCGGCCAGCCTGCATTGATAGCGCCTGTATCGACATTCAGCGAATAGATCATGTGTTTAAAAGTGCCAGCCGTGGGCGTCGTCTCCGCGTCGAGAAAAAGTGAGCGCGACGGAAGATCGACAATCGGAGTTCCAGTTATGCCCAGCGGGGTGATATTTCCACACAGAAGACCTGACGTGATGGGCGTGCCGACGTTCCGTTGCCAGATCACGTTGCCAGTAACAGCGTCGAGCGCGTAAACGTTGTTCGACTCAGTCACGGCAATGACCATTGGGCCGGCGGGACCGTCCTCAATGTAAAGTGGTTG
>CATPCO010000266.1 GCA_955652925.1 uncultured Xanthobacteraceae bacterium
CCTTCAAAGTCGTGGCGGTGGCGCTCGCCAACAAAATGGCTCGTATGGCCTGGGCGTTGCTGGCCAAGGGCGGCACCTATCGGGCGCCTGCGCTGGTGGCGGCGGTCTAAGGGGACTGGCGATGGGAGGATGAGGTTGCGTCCCCTCCGCCCGGGGTCTCCAACATGCCCACCACCGCCTGGCCGCCAGCATGCACATGGACGTGCTCGACCGTGACTTTCTGCTGACCCCCCTTGCCTCGGTGGCGGTTAAGCGCCTCGAGTAGAACCGCATAGGTCCGGGAAAGCTTGGTTGCTTGGCCAAGATTCTCGCGCCGGCCCTCGAAAGTCTGTTCGCCCAACAGCGCGCGCCGGTAACATTCCATTGCGGCGTTGTGTGTCGCGATAAGCTGTGCCCCGATCATGCTCTCGATTTCGTCTTTCGGACCAATTCCGATGAGCCCCGCGATCGCCGCGTTGTATTGCCGCTAGCGCACTTCCTTATCGGAATGCTTGATCCAGAGCGATTGAAGCGCCTGGTTGCCGAGAACGTGGTTCCAGTCGTCGGATTGCGATCCGCCGACGCGTTTCAGGGTCTCTTCCCAATCATCGGCAACGACTGCAGTGGCCTTGTCGTTATCGCCGACAGGATTTTTGGCGCTCATCACCAAGTTCTCATGGTGGTTATCAGATGATGTCTTCGTCGAAGGACTTGAACCAGGCCAAGGCTTCTGAGGTGATCTTGCCAGCACGTCGCAGTTGGACCTTATCGAGAAGCCTGCGTCGATGCTGTTGCCAAAAATTGTAAACCAAGTTTCGACGCGCTACCAAGCCACAATGACGCCTCCCTTGCCGGCATAAACCTGAGCGCGACTGGAAAACTCGCCGTCGAAGCTGGCGAACGCCTTGACGGTTTGGGTGAGTGCGAGTTTTGCTCCGACTTCGACCCTGCCTGAGTCGCGTGCGGCGTGCGGGCCATCGACCGTAAATAACGTCCCTGGCAGCGCGATGAATGAGGCGGTGATATTGCGGGTCGTGTTGAACTCATGGACCCACGACAGCCGCGCATAGGGCGACACTATTATGCCGCCCGGCAGATAAAAGCGCCCATCGAATTGCGCCCCCACGAACGTTGGCATCGAAGACACCGCGAGCGAGTTTTCGGTCAAGCCAAGTACACCCGCACCTGGGGGTGGGGCGTTGGTTTCCGTAAAGCCATTCTGCCAAAGCTTTGAAACCTGGACCGCTGCGAACGGCGTCACCCCAAGCCAGCCAAGAACTTGCTTGGAGCCCACCTCCAGGCGCCCGCTCCAGAGATTGCTGCCAAAGTCGCCGGTCGCCACTTCGGTCGGGCCGACCTCCGCGATCATGCGGTTCGTGCTGTTGCGAAATGTGCTGAAACTCACGGCACCGGCGGCGTAGAGCGAACCCCAGGTCTTTACCCCATAGCCACCAAAGTGACCGCCCTCGAGCTGACCGCTGGTAATGCGGCTGGGCACCGAAAAAGTCGAGGTGCTCCCGCCCATGGCAAAACCAGCCAGCACGTCGGGGGCGAATTGGTAATCGAGGCCGCCCGCCAGACCGCCGGTCTTATGCGACAGCGAGGCGCTGCCGATGCCGGCCTCCCCATTGAGCTTCCAACTGCTGTCAAACCCAGTGGCCCATGCGCGCCAGCGGGGCTGATAGATCGAGGGCGCTTTTACAAGCGCCTTGTAGACGGGCTGCTTGGATTTTTTCGATGGTTTCGAGGACGCATCTTGAACGGGGGCTGCGCCATAGGTGATGCCGTTAGGATCGATAGTTTCCCCGTTACGCCAGAACGCGCCCTGATCCATCATCAGGGAGATGAACATGCGATCGGCCCCGAATGCAGTTTCCTGCGTTCCGCTGATGCCTTCGCCGGAGAGGGCGTCCAAGGCTGCCGGCAGTTGGCTTGTGCTCAGCCCGAACAATCCCGGCAAGGTACCCCGGCCGTTGTTGAACGAGCCGTCGAGCGCTGCAGCCACTGCAGCTAGATTTTGGGTCAAGCCTGGCGTGTGGATGATCTGGGAGTTCAGGTTCAACAAGACGGTGGTCGGGGTGTAGGCGAGGCTTGCCGAGAGGAAGCCGGGAAAACCGAATGGTGAGAGAGCATCAAAAGTGCCGATGACCCCACCAGCGGTTGATATGATCGTGTAGCTGTTGGTCAGATTGCCACCGGTATTGACTGCAGCAACCGTTCCCGCGAGCGTAGCCGAACCGGTTACATTGCTGCGGTCCGCGGTGTTTGCGAAGACCTCGGCCAGGTACAAGCTGCCGGGAACAAACACCAAGTTGCCGTTGATGGTAATGGTGCCGACCGAATTGCCGGGCGAGAGGGTGCCTGCAGCGAGGATAGTGGTTGAACCGACCGAGCCGTTGCCTCCCAAGGTACCGCCGAAATTCACGAAAACGGGCGACGTGATCGAGCCGTTCACGCTCAGAGTGCCATTATTGACAAATGTGGGCCCGCTATAGGTGCTGTTACCCGTCAGGACTGTCTTGCCGCTTCCGATCTGGAAGACTTGCCCGGGGCCCGTGATGGAGCCGCCGAAAGTGTACGTATCGGAACGATTGAAGGCGAGTGATTTGTTGTTGGAGGGATCACACCTTGGATCAGCCGCGTTGCTGCAGAAGGCCACGTCACCGAGAATGCTGCCGGCAGTACCGCCGGTGCCAAGCACCACCGCTCCGCCGTTGATGCTGGTACCACCAGTATAGGTCGCGTCACCGGCAATCGTCAGGGTCCCGCTACCGTATTTTATGAGCGAGCGGTTTCCGACCGTTCCGTTCGTTAGGAACGAGGCATCGGGTAGCGAATCGTTATCGGCAAGGCCGAACTGCAGAACCGTAGCCTGCGGAAAATAGCTCGTGACATCGTAGAGCGTGAAGGCACCGCGGCCGAAAGTGCCAACCGCAAGCACATCAACGACCGAGTTGTAAAACAACGCGCTAATCTGCGAGTTCGGCAAGCCCGTCCCAAACGCCCGCCAGTTGGAGAGAGTGCCAACGCCATCGCTGTCTGCGGCCGCTATTGGGCTTTGGACATTGGCCACGCTGTTGAGGCCGCCAACGAGCAGGGCATTGACGCCATTATTTGAAATAAATTCGAGTGCCGTCGGCTTGATGATACCCGCAGGCAGGTTGCCGGTGACGTTCGTGAAAGCCGAGCCCTGCGTTGTTGTACTGAAGAGATTTAGGTTATCGGCTACAAAATAGCGAAACTGCGATCGCGGATCGAGGACTATTCCCGTTGGGGGAGAACCTCCAGCCGCCATGTAGGAAGGCACCGGGGCAAGCGAGTTAGCTGTTGCCGTCGTGCTTTGGAAAAGTCCATTAAAACCACCGGCGACCAACATGTTCGGATTGTCGCGAGTGCCATAGGCGATTTTCGAAACAAGCCCCACAGCATCTCCGACGTCGGTCAGTTTTAGATCGACAGTCGTCGCGCTCGGACTTTGGGCTCCGGTGAGCGTGTCATGAGTAACGTAAACATGGCTGCCGCCAAGCGCCATCCGCGTCGTATCTATCCGATTGTTGACCCACGGGCTGCCGTCCCAAACACCGACCACTTGCGCGTTGTCGCAGTTGCCGCCATTACAGGTGATGGCAGCTCCGAGAACTTCTGACCCGGCAGTTTGCGGACTGATTATCTTTCCATGCGCATCCATCACAATCCGACTGATTCCGGTAAGAGCCAAGTTAGTCTGGTAAAACGCAGTCAGTCCGGCACCAGCAAGTGTCACGTCATTGACAAAAGCATTGATGCCATCAGATGTATTCGTGGCATTCCAAAGGAGCTGATTGCGACCTGACTGAATGGCCACCCCATTGTCTTGCGCCGCAGCGATCAGGCGCTTACCGACTGCATCATAAGCGACAGAATAAGGCTGCAAGAGAGCTAAGTTGCCAGTGAGCGAAGTCCAAGCACCGGTGTCGTTTTGAGGGCTGGTTCTCGCGTAGATGCCGGCGTCGTTCGTAAGAACAAGCCGGCCGTTCGCGTCAAACGTGAGCGCCCGGGAGTCGGCGTGCACCGATGAGTTGTTCGCAGTATTCGCGTCCGTAATGCTGGTGAAGATGTTGGGACTGTTGATCGCGTCGATTCGAAATGCAGTTACTGTGAATGGAGCATTTACGATGCGGTCGCCTGAAACATAGACCAAATTGGGGTTGCTCGGATCGATAGTAATGGCAAAGTTGATCGGCACCTGCATGCCAGGGTTGAGGGGGGTCGGCACCGTGAGGGAGGTCCAGTTTGCCCCCGAATTGCCTGACCAGAACAGTCCCGTCACCGTTCTGGTCGCTAAATCGACGACGCCGACGGCCAGCGCGCCACCAGGACCACTGGCAACCTTCAACACAGTTTGACTGGCGGGCAAGATCGTACCGGTTTGCGCAGCTCCGAACACCTGTGTCCAGGTCGCACCCGCGTTGTTGCTGACAAACAGTGCGGTCTGGACATTGGTGCCCGCGTTTGGCGAGCTTACCGCGGCATAAAGTCTGTTGCTGTTGTTCGGATCGCCCACGATCGAGGTCACTGGACCAGTCGGCAATCCGCCAGTCCCGGACACTAAGGCAAAGGTGGCCCCGCCATCGGAGCTGCGATATAGCCCTCCTACTCTTCGCTGGTTCGCATCCGCTGCGAAAGACTGTTCGAACGTGCCCGCGAGAATTACGTTTCCACGCGCCGCCACTGCGTCCACGCTCTGGCCGTTCAGGGTTGCGGCCCCAAGAGAGGTCCAGCTGCTGCCGCCATCCTTCGAGTACAGCAAGCCGTTCTGCAGACCACCGGTTCCCGTAAAGAAACATGGTCCCAACAGACAAACGGTCCCGTTGGAAGTGAGGCCGGTACCGGCGATCAGCGTATTCCGATTAGGGTCGGTGGGGTCCAAGGCAAGACTGGAGATGGAAAGCGTAGCTTGGTTGTCGGTGAGAGGCGTCCATATCGCGCCGCCGTTGGTCGTCTTCCAGATGCCGCCACTCACGGTCCCGATATAAAACGTGTTTGCATTCAGCGGATCAGCGACGACAGGCCCAACGGCACCGGACAAATTCCCATTCGGCGGCGCGTCGGCGCTCCTGGATATATCGGTAGGCCCAAAAATGGGAGCAGGCCCCTGGCTAACGAAATTTTGGTTGACTTGGACCTGGGATACTGCGGCGCTTGAAAGCAGCAAAGGTCCTGCAATGAGGAACCACTTCAGCCGTTGGACAGAATTTGGCACTAAGCACGCCCCCGAACATTTGCTGCACCATGTATCAGAATCAGGATAGGGTTAGGCCATTTGCCAAGCGGATTCCGTTTTGCAGTAGGTGTGTCCTCTATAACACACCCCTCAATGGCGTCGGCATCGTTGCTACTCGTGCAGCCTAGCTCATCAGCAACGCGGCGACAGGGCGAGAGCCGCAATCAAGCGAATCGAGCGATAACATAAGGGTTATTTCGCTCTCGGCTTGCCGTACACCTTTGCCGCATCGATTAGCTTCCAGAGCACTGCGAAATACAAAATTGCAGGCGGTGTGCAATTCGTGAATCAGAACAAAGAGCGCGCTTCTCGTTTTGGGAATGATGGTCGCATACCTCGCACAGACGGATGAGGAGGAGCATTACGCAGAGATTGCGACTGTGATGCACAGGCCCAGGGCCGAAAACCACTGTTTCTCGGTAACGAAGCCCCTGCCCGAAGCCCGCTGGTGCTGTTTTCAGTCTTTCCAGAACCCTTTGAACCGATTCGGCGACACACGACCGGATGCCAGAGGCGCCAAGAGCCGGTGCAAGGTGATCACGTCCTCTGCGCGTGCAATCGGCCGAGACCCGGAAAGAATCGAACCCCAGTCCTTGCGACTTCGGTTGGGCGCGATGCGACGATCGGCGGTCCGGCCTGGGCGGCCACCCGAAGTCGTGAGTGTTGATCGCAGCGCACTTGAGCGAGTTGCATCGCTGTGCAGCATCTCATCGATAATGTGCCGCGCCTCCTCGCGCGTGGCTGCGGTTTCCAGCTCCAACGCGCAACCGCTGAAGATGTCGGTGAGGGTCATGGCGCACCCACTGGCCAGGACTTGTGCGAAAATGATTTCCGCACAACTATCCGAAAGCGCGTCCGCTATGTGAGGAGTCACAGCACCTTCGGCAGATCGGGGCAGATCCCAGGCTGCTTTGGATGTGGCCCCTACATCACACCATCCAACAATCACTGAATCCGTCCACAGCCCGCTCTGTCCCGCCGCAATTACGTCGGTCTCTAGTCCG
>CATPCO010000267.1 GCA_955652925.1 uncultured Xanthobacteraceae bacterium
CTCCCGAAGTTCAATGCCGCAATTGCTGCAAGTGTCAATCGCATCGGCCGCGCGCAACCGCGCTTCGCAGCCTTGCGCCTACGCTTATGAGATTGGTATCGACGAAGCACTCGTAACCTCGGTTGTCACGACAGATTACGGAGATATTCACCCCAGCCAGCGCCGCGACTGCCCGATGCATGCGTACGTTTGGTGAGATGTGATGAAGTGGCAGAAGGCTTCGAAAAATGTCGTAAAACTTCGTCAGGTGTCGAATCGTGTGCTGAGCGCTCGACAGATCACCTGCTTGGTTTCGTGCTCCCGGTGCGTAACCTTCGTTCGCTCAAGTATTTGACGACCGCGCAAGGACACCCACAACCTTGGCATCTCACGTGCCTGTATTGAATGTGAAAAACGATTCGTGCAGCCTGCCCATCGCGGCTGGAATCGTAGACACACATTCGAGTATGGAGGAATAACACGATGCGACGAACTGCAGTTATGCTTGCAGGTTTTGTAACTCTCATAACTCTTAGCGCCACCGCTCAGGAAAGCCGCTCGGACATCAGTCTGCAGGGCACAGGTTTTTTCACGAGGGATACTAGCGGCCAGGGAATCTCGCGCACTACGTCAGACACCGGTGGATTCATGGTGGGATACCGTTATCACATCAACCGTTGGCTCGCAGCGGAAGGGGATTATGGTTTCGACCGAAATACTCAGAAATATTTTGGTAGTTTCGGCGAATCCAGAGTCCAGGCCGACGTGCACACGGTCACTGCGGATTTGGTGGTGAACCTTCCACTTCGCATCAGACGGATTAGTACTTACGCGCTGGCTGGGGGCGGCGGTCTGGCCTTTCGTCCCACCGGCAACAATGGCGGATCTGTTCCCGGCGCTGGCACTCAGGGGAGAGGCGCTTTCCTGTACGGAGCAGGCGCCAATTATGCTTTGACGCAACACTTCTCTTTGCGTGCTGAATACAGAGGTTTTGTGTACAAGAATCCGGACTTCGGACTCGCGGCTTTGAACACTGACAGCTGGACGCATACGGCGCAACCGTCCGCCGGAATCGTTTTCCGGTTTTAAGCGACAGGGCAGCCGGGCAATTATGCCCTTCCACCTCTTCTTCCCCGGCTACCCAAAGATCACGTGAAGATGGGGGGAAGGATTGTTATGAAAATCGTTTGGCGGAATCCGAACGGAGTGACTCGGAAAAGAGTGTCCATCGTCAGTACCGGCAGGGTGGAGGCAGAGGACTTGGTGCAACTCTTCTATCGCTACTCGTCGGGTCTCGGAGTCCTTGTGACTGATTTTGAGCTTCTGGTGAACCGCACTGGGCCCCGACGCGCTGCATAGGCGCAAGGAAGTCTCATAGATACTGGTTCGGAGGCAGAGTCTTTTAGGTGACAGATCCAGTGTCTGCTCGTTAGGAAGATCTTCACCAGGAAGCTAAAGCGTGGGATCGGCTTTGCAATTCTTAAAGGAGGAAATTGTGAAAACAAAATATTTGCAATACCTGACAGTTCTCTCGACCTTGGCCCTGCTATTTCCGCTCGGCGCGTTGGCACGGAACAATGCACACTCAGTCCAGATTTTTGATGTCGTGCAAATCGGGAGTACACAACTTAAACCGGGCAATTACAAGGTGGAGTGGCAAGGAACCGGCCCTGCAGTGCAGGTGAGTTTCCAGCAGAACGGGAAGACTGTGGTCACGGTACCAGCCACGTTAAAGACGAATGACGATCAAGTCACCCAGGACTCCATCATGACTGAAGCAACAAGCGCGGATACGACAGAGCTTAAGGAGATCGATTTCGGTCGTCAAAAAGAGGCGCTAGTTTTTGACCAGAACCCAGACGGTAGGTAGTTACCGCTAGGCAGTTTGGAGGTCGATCTTGCAACTGCCTTCTTTGGGTTCTTTGTGGAGCCAGCGACCTGCGTTCGAGAGCCTGGAGTTCTTCAGAACGCAGGCTCCACGGCAATCTGTGCGCCTATTCCTTGAGGCAAGCTTCACTAGAGATCGAAGTCGTGCGAATGCTGGAAAGTATTGTTGGGTTGTTGGGGGCGCTATCTTTCTGCGCTCTGACTGCGCTGATCGGTACTTGTATTCTCGGCTCGATTGTTGCAGCCTTGCGGGCGGTCAGCCGCGGGAGCGCTACTATGAGTACGAAGAAGCGAAGGAGTTCTTCGGTTTCGTGGCTGAGTTGACCCGTACAGCAACCGCAATATTCTCTGCAGAAGCCAAACTTTCGGAGGAAATGCCTGAAGGAGCGCGCAAGAACCAGAGAGAGTTATGCAATGCCGCACTCGAAGCATGGGATCCCGACGAGTTGCTGAATATCCTTCAGGAACTCAACAAGGTTCTGGAACGCGAAGAGCAGGTCCGTCGTGATTTCAGGCACCCCATGAAAGCAAATAAGTCTTCCGGAGAGATTCGTAACTAACCACATTGCTGAGAGCCACGTTATTCACGAGGCCATCGAGACGCCCGAACGCGTCTGCTACAACCTGGAGTGGTGCTCGTTGTGCTTTCGAGCAGAGGCGCTCTGACCTCGGTACCCGTTTCGGCTGGCCGCCGATGAGTTCGGTGGTGTACTATCGAAGATGAAATGCGCTGGATTGCTAAAGACGCAGCCTCGTTGATACCGTCCCATGCTGTGCCTCCGAGAGGACAGGCGAATGCGATTGTGCAACCTTTATGCAACGACTCTTTGTAAGCCAGTCCGTCAGGTGCCGAATAAAAGCTAGGAGAGGTGGCAGAGTGGCCGAATGCGGCGGTTTGCTAAACCGTTGTACGGGCTAACACCTGTACCGAGGGTTCGAATCCCTCCCTCTCCGCCATTACCTTTGTAATCTAGCACTTGCAAGCTGGTGATACCTACACTGAGTCTGCGGGGTATACCTTTTCTGGCTGCCCCGCCAAGGAGCAGTGAGGTATGGCCGAGCAATGGCGCGA
>CATPCO010000268.1 GCA_955652925.1 uncultured Xanthobacteraceae bacterium
CGCTCTGCGGACCGACTTGAAGACTTCCCGTATCGGTAACGCGCGCAATCGATCCGCCGCCCGCGCCGATGGAGTGAATGTCGATGATCGGCAGCGCAAGCGGAAACGGTCCGATCTCGCCTTCGGTCGTGCGCGCGGGATTGCCGTCACGAATGAGCGACACATCAGCCGATGTGCCGCCGATATCGATCGAAATGGCGTTGTCGCAGCCGGCAAGGCGCGCCACAAACGCTGCGCCTATGGCGCCCGCGGCCGGGCCTGACAGCGCCATCTGAATGGCGTGGCGGCTTGCCTGTGCGGGACCGACCACGCCGCCATTCGATTTCATGATCAGGAGCGGCGCGGCGATCCCGCGTTCGTTGAGGCCGGTGGCGATGCGGCCGACGTAATCCGCAACGAGCGGCTGTACATAGGCATTGAGCGCGGTTGCCATGGAGCGCTCGTATTCGCGAAATTCCGGCAGCACATTGGACGAGATGGAAATCGCGGCGTGGGGAAATTCCTCCGCCACGATTGCGGCGGCGCGGCGCTCATGGGCGGGATTGGCATAAGAATGAATGAACACGATCGCGACGGCTTCGACCCCGAGACTGCGCAGCCGCCGGGCCGCCTCGCGGCAGGCCTCTTCATCGAGCGGCTGCGCGGGTCGGCCATCGACGAGAATGCGTTCCGGCACTTCCAGAATGAGGCGCGGCGGCACCGGCCGCTTGGGCTTCTTCCAAACGAAGAGGTTTTCCTTGCGCGGAATTTCGTGCCGCCCGATCTCCAGCACATAGCGAAAGCCGGCCGTGACCAGCATGCCGGTTTTCGCGCCCTTGCGTTCGAGCACCGCATTGGTTGCGACCGTGCTGCCATGAAAGACAGTGGCCACTTCGCTCGCACGGGCCTGCGCAATCGGCAAGATTTTTTCGATCCCATCGAAGAAGCCGCGTGAGAGATCGGCCGGTGTCGAGGGCGTTTTCGCCGCCCACAGCGCAGCACCGTCGGCCATGATCACGTCGGTGAAGCTTCCGCCGATATCAAGCGCCAGCCGCAGCCGCGCCATTTCGCCTCACTTTCAAGCGGGAGATCGCGCCCGCGGTTGCGATAGTGGGGCACACGTGCGCTTGCAGGCAAGACGTGCGTGTAATCCGGCGCAACTCTCGGCCGTCATCGCCCGCGCAAGCGGGCGACCCAGTAAACATTGGACGTGAAAGTGGCACGGAATTCCCTTTCCCGCCTGGCCATCGATTACTGGGTGCCCCGCTTTCGCGGGGCATGACGACGGGGGGATTTTGCTTGTGGGGGCGCGGCAAAAAGCGCCAGAATGCCCACAAGACAACAGCTGATCTCCACCGGTCCAAGGGAGTCCACCATGCACGATCGCACTCGTGGCAGAGCATTTTCACGACGCGAACTGATGGCCTATAGCGGCACGGCCGCCCTGGCCGCAGCCGCAGGCTTCAACGCTACGCCTGCATTGGCCAAAAGCCGTTTCGTCTTCGCCAACGAGAGCGATTACGACACCGTCGATCCGCACGCCGCATTCGACGTCGGGCGTGTCGCGGTGCGGCTGAACCTTTACGACGGCCTCATGCGCTGGGAGAACAATCCGGCCGTGCTCGAATCGTGGGTAGCCGAGAGCCATGCCATCTCGGCCGACGGCCTCACCTACACGTTCAAGCTGCGGCGCGGCGTGAAATTCCACGACGGCAGCGAGGTGAAGGCGCAGGACGTGGTCTATTCGCTCGACCGCATCCTCGCGGTCGGCAAGGGTGCGGCCTCCTTGTTCAAGACCATGGTCGATCCGGGCGCGGCCAAGGCGCTTGACGATTACACGGTCGAATTCAGGCTAAAGAAACCATCGGCCATCTTTCTTGCCATTGTGCCGGAGATTCACATCGTCAATGCCGCGCTGGTGAAGAAGAACGAGGTCAACGGCGATTGGGGCCAGGCCTGGCTCTCGAAGAACTCGGCCGGGTCAGGCGCCTACAAGCTCGCCCAATTCGATCCGGCGATCGGATTTGTCGGCGAGCGCTTCGCGGATCATTTCAAGGGCTGGGGCCCGAAATGGATCGATGAGATCGAGTACCGCGGCGTCAAGGACACGAACACACGTGTGCTTGGTCTTCTGCGCGGCGACTTCCAGGGGATCGGCGGTTACCTGCAGACCGACCAGCTCAACCGCATCAAGGCAAACGGCAACGCGCAGGTGCTCGAAGCCGAGTCCATGCGCGTCATGATGGCGCAGTTCAATGTCACGCGGCCCCCGTTCAATGACCTGCACGTGCGCCGCGCCATCAATTACGCCTTCGATTACGACGGCTTCGATAACGACATCTTGGGCGGGCTGGTCGAGCGCAACCCCACGCCGCTCCCCAACACGATCTGGGGCGTGCCCAAGGATGTGAAGGGCTACAGCTACAGCATCGAGAAGGCCAAGGCCGAGCTGGCGCAGGCAAAGGCGAAGATCGACAAGCCCATCGAGCTTGCGTTCCTCGCCGGCTTCCAGCAGTCAGAGCAGGCCGCGCAACTCCTCCAGAACGGGCTCACCAAGGCCGGCGTGCAATCCAAGGTCGTCGGCTACCCCTGGCCGGTCATCGTCGACAAATTCAAGGACGCCAACACGACTCCCGACGTATCGATCTACTGGATCTCCACCTACTACGCCGATCCGCACAATTGGATTGGCGAGATGTTCTCCTCCTCGACCGCCGGCACCTTCAAGAATGCCTCCCACTACAGCAATCCGAAAGTGGACGAGCTGCTCGACAAGGCCTTGCGTTCGACCGATCAGGCCGAGCGGGCGAAGCTCTATGAGGAAGTCACCCGCATCGTCGTGGACGACGCGCCCGGGCTCTGGATCTACAACACGAAATGGTACGGGCCCTACTCGAGCAAGCTCAAGGGCATTGTCTTCTGCCCGGTCGGCTCGGCACAGGAGATGCGCACCGCCTATTACGAGAACGAGAGCTGAAGCTACGATCATTCATCCCTCAAACCAGGGCCGTCATTCCGGGGCGCGTCGATCTCAGGTAATCACGGTGCTCGCAATGGGCTGTGGTGATTACTGGATTTCGGGTTACCTCGCTACGCTCGGGCCCCGGAATGACGTGACGTGCGGATTGCCGCGCTAGTCATCAAACGGCTGGCGTGGCTGGTGCCGACGCTGGCCGGGCTTGTCGCCGTCGTCTTTTTCATTTCGCGTGTCATTCCCGCCGATCCGGCGGCGTTGCTAGCGGGAGAAACCGCCTCGCGCGCCCAGATCGAGCTGATGCGCCAGAAGCTCGGGCTTGATCGCCCGGTGATTGTTCAGCTCGCCGACTATTACCGTGCGCTGCTCTCCGGCGACCTCGGCACCAGCCTGTTCACCACCCGGCCGGTGTGGGACGACCTCTCCACCCGCCTGCCGGCCACGATCGAGCTCACGGTGGCCGCGATGATCATCACCGTTGTGCTCGGCATTCCGCTCGGCGTGCTCGCCGCGCTTTACCGCAACAGCTGGATCGATCATCTGCTGCGCGTCCTCACCGTCGCCGGGCTTGCGGTCGCGAGCTTCTGGCTCGCACTGTTGCTGCAGCTTTTCTTCGCCATGGATCTGCGCTGGTTTCCGTTACAGGCGCGCATCACCGGCTTTCCCCCGCCACCGATCACGGGATTTTATGTCATTGATGCGATTGCGGAAGGAAACCTGGCCCGGCTCGGCAACGTGCTTTCACATCTCACGCTGCCCGCGCTGACGCTCGCGTTCCCTGCGCTTGCCACGGTCGTGCGCTTCACCCGGGCCGGCGTGCTCGAAACATTGCAGCGCAGCTTCGTCACCTATCAGCGCGCCATGGGAATCCCGGCGGGCCTCATCGTTTGGAAATATGTCTTGCGAAATTCTCTGCTCTCGACAGTGACCCAGATTGGCCTGCTGTTCGCAATCCTGCTTGCGGGCGCGGTTGTGATCGAAACCGTATTCCAGTGGCCGGGGATCGGCGCCTACGCGTTCGAGGCTATCCTGCAATCGGATTACGCCGCCGTGATGGGTTTCACCGTCTATGCCGGCATCGTCTTTGGGATCGTCAATCTCATGGTGGACGTAGGCCACGCCGTGCTTGACCCACGCGAGGCGGCGGCGTGAAAGCCGCGCGCGACCTCCTGCGTGGGTTGCTGCGCGACCCTGCCGCGGCGGCGGGCCTGTTGATCATTTTGTTGCTGGTCGCGGTGGGTATTCTCGCGCCGCTCATCGCGACGCATCCCGAAGCCGTGTGGGACATGAATCCGCACGAGCGCTTGCTGCCGCCTTCGCAGGTCTATCTGTTCGGCACCGATAGAATGGGCGCCGACATCTACAGCCGTGTGCTGTTCGGCGCCCGCATTACGCTCACCATTGCACTCGTTGCGGTGGGCGCCGCCCTCGTCATCGGCGTCCCGATTGGCCTCGTCTCCGGCTGGCGGCAGAGCTGGCTCGGCGAGGCGCTGATGCGCGTCTCCGACATTTTTCTTGCTGTGCCGCAGATCGTGCTCGCCATCGCGATCGCGCAGACGCTTGGTCCTTCGATCGAGAACGTCATTCTTGCGCTCTCCATCACCTATTGGCCGTGGTTCACGCGGCTGGTGCATGCCGAAGTGCGCTCGCTCAAGAATGAGACCTTCATCGAGGCCGCAATTGCACTGGGCGTGCCGACCTGGCGCATCATTCTCGGTCACGTGCTGCCGAACGTGATGTCCCCGATCATTGTGCGCACCTCGATCGGAATGGGCTTCACCATCCTCACCGCAAGCGCGCTCGGCTTTCTCGGCCTCGGCGCGCCGCCGCCGGCCCCGGAATGGGGCCGCATGATCTCGGAATCGCGCGAGTTCCTTCCCGACGCCTGGTGGTACGCGCTCGCGCCGGGGCTTGCGATCTTTCTGGTCGTGATGGGTTTCAATCTTCTCGGGGACGGATTGCGCGACGTTCTCGATCCGCGGATTCGACGTGCCGGCGCCGGCCGATAATCTCGTCGAGGTCGAAAACCTCTTCGTCTCATATGCCACCGGGCACGGCGCCGCCCGGGTCCTCGACGGCGTCAATCTCGCCATCCGGCCGGGCGAGATCATGGGCCTCGTTGGGGAGTCCGGCTGCGGCAAGACCACGCTTGCCAACTCCATCCTGGGAATCCTCCCGGGCAATGCCGCATGTCCCGGCGGAACGATCCGCTTTCGCGGCGAGGATCTGTTGCGCCTGCCGGCGGGCCAGGTTGCCGACGGGATTCGCGGACGCAACATCACCTTCATCCCGCAGGATCCGTTCGGATCGTTCAATCCGCTGTTTCCGATCGGCACCCAGATCATGGAAGTAATGAAGTGGAAATCGCCGCGACGCTCGGCACGCGAGGGCCGCGGCATGGGCGGGTTCTTCAGCCGCTATCCACGCGCACGGCGGCGCGCCGACCGTGCCGCGGTGCTGGAAATGCTGCGCAGCGTGCAAATCGCGAAGCCGCAGGAGGCATTGCGCAAGCTTCCGCACGAGTTCTCCGGCGGCCAGCGGCAGCGGCTCATGATTGCGCTCGCGTTGCTGCCGCAGCCGAAGCTCGTCATTGCCGATGAACCCACGACCGCGCTCGACGTCACGATCCAGGCGCAGATTCTCAAGCTGCTCAAGCGGCTCGCGAAAGAACGCGGCGTCGCTGTCCTCTTCACCACCCACGACCTGGGCACGGCTTATGAGATCTGCGACCGGATCACGGTCATGTATGCAGGGCAGGACGTCGAGACCGCCCCGGTCGATGATTTTTTTCGCCGGCCGCACCATCCGTACACCGTGCGTCTGCTCGAAAGCCTGCCGCGGCCAGGGCATGACTTGCGCGAGATCGGCGGCGAGGTTCCGGCGCTCGTTGATCCACCGCCGGGATGCCGCTTTCATCCGCGCTGCGAGCGGGCGAGCGAGCCATGCCGCTGCGAACGGCCGCCGGTCACACCGCTCGTGGGCGGCCATGAGGTGCGCTGCTACCACCCGATCATCCCCCCACCCTTGCCCTCCCCCGCAAGCGGGGGAGGGTAGGGTGGGGGTGCAAGCGACCGGCGCATGAGCGGCGCGCCTATTCTCCAAGTGGAAGACCTCGCGCGTGGGTTCCCCGTGCGGAATATTTTCGGATGGAAGACGGGCGCCGTGCGTGCGCTCGACGGTGTATCGTTCGAACTGCATCCCGGGGAAACGCTGGGCATTGTCGGGGAATCCGGATGCGGCAAGACGACGCTCGGCAAGACGCTCGCGGGCATCTATCGCCCCGATCGCGGCCGCATCGTTTTCGAGGGCAAAGACGTGGGCGCGCGAGCAGCGCACGAGCAGCGCACGGTCGCGGCGAAGCTGCAATATTGCTACCAGGATCCCGGCAATTCGCTCGATCCACGCTGGACGGTTCGCCGCGCGCTGGGCGAGCCGCTCGCGGTGCACACCGCACTCGGACCGCGCGAACGCGAACAGCGGGTCCGCGCGATCCTCAAGCAAGTCGGGCTGCCGCCGACGCACCTCGATTTGTATCCACATGAGCTTTCAGGCGGGCAGCAGCGCCGCGTTGGGCTTGCGCGCATTCTGATCCTGCATCCGCGGCTCGTCGTGCTCGATGAGCCCACTTCGAGCCTCGACGTGTCGGTGCAGGCGGCCGTGCTCAAGCTTTTGCGGGAATTGCAGCGCGTCTTTTCGCTCACCTATCTCTTCATCTCGCACGATCTTTCCGTGGTGCGCATGATGTGCGACCGCGTGGCGGTGATGTACCTCGGCCGGATCGTTGAATTGGCGCCGAGCGAGACCTTGTTCGCGGCGCCCAGGCATCCCTACACACAGTCGCTGCTTGCGGCCATTCCGCAGATTGGCGGACCTCGCGTCACGGATACGTTCGCGCTCGAGGGCGAGCCGCCGGACCCGGCACATCCGCCGAGCGGCTGCCGGTTTCGCACGCGCTGTCCGCGCGCCGAGGCCGCCTGCGCAAAAACGGATCCCGCGTTGCGGCCGATTTCAGAGACCCAATCGGCGGCATGTTTGTTCGCATGATTGTGATATGCTCGGTCCGTCATTCCGGGGCGCCGCGCACGCGGCGAACCCGGAATCCATAAGCACAGCCGGGGTTATGGATCCCGGGTTCGCGGCCTTCAGCCGCGCCCCGGGATGACGGTGGAGACGAATTTGTTCAGCCTCATGCGCCTTGCCTCGCTGCTTGCGGCGGTTCTCGTTCCCGCCACGCTCCTGCACGCCGCGTTGCCGGCGCCCGACGCGCCGCCGCCGCGCGGCTCGCTTGCGGGTCAACTGCTGGTCGCTTCTCCCTCCATGTCCGATCCGCGCTTTTATCAGACGGTCGTGCTCATGGTCCGGCACGATCACAACGGCGCGTTCGGGATTGCGATCAACCGGCCTGTGCAGGAGCGCTCGCTCGCAAGCCTGCTCACAGCCATGGGCGACAACGACAGTACGGTCGAAGGAAGCGTGCGTATTTTCGCCGGCGGCCCGGTACAGCCCGAAATCGGATTTGTGCTGCACAGCGCGGACTATCTGCGCCCCGCGACCGTGAGTATCGACGGGCACGTGGCAATGACGGCGAGCCGGGAAATTTTGCGCGACATTGCCAACAAGCACGGACCTGAGAAATTCCTTATCGCCTTCGGCTATGCCGGCTGGGCGCCCACTCAGCTTGAAGGTGAGCTTGCTCAGGGCTTCTGGTTCACCACGCCGCAAGACGCGCGGCTCGTTTTCGATCTCGACCGCGACAAGGTGTGGGACGATGCCGTGAAACGGCGCACCCAGGATCTGTGACTTGTAATGACACCCCGTAGGTTGGGTCGAGTGCTTCACGAGACCCAACAACCGTCGTGCGGCGAGATGCTGGGTCTCGCAAGCTCGACCCAGCCTACAGCTACGATGCATTGACAAATGCGCGCGGCTCGCCGCTAAGTGGCGCATCGACGGTCTCTCGCAAGAGGGCCAAGAGGGAATGCGGTGCGGAACCAAGGTTCCAACGCCGCGGCTGCCCCCGCAACTGTAAGCGGCGAGCCTGTGCCACAGAGCCACTGGGAAACCGGGAAGGCGGTGACAGGCAAGGACCCGCGAGCCAGGAAACCTGCCGTTGATTCGGCCGCAAGCCGGGCGGGGTGCCTCGGCGCCGGTCGATTTGTCCTGCGGCGCCCCGGACGCGGTTACGCACAAGCGGAGCGGCAGGGTGGCGGCATTTGATCCGACAATTCCGGCAGCGCTCACCAGCGCCGGTACTAAGACCGGCGCCGCGATCGTCTATGTCTGCATCACCTGCCGGCGTGCCGGAGAAGCTGATGCCGAGCCGCGGCCCGGGGCGATCCTTGCCGCAGCCACGGCGGAGGCGGCGCACGGCACGGAAGTGTGTGTACGGCCGGTGCGCTGTCTCGCAAACTGCACGCGCGGCCCCAGCGCGGCAATCCGGTGCAATGGTTCCTGGAGCTACGTCTTCGGCGGGCTCGATGTTGCCTGCGCCAACGCACTTGTTGAAGGCGCGCGCATGCTCGCGTGCGCAGCCGATGGCCTCCTCCCCTGGCGCGGCCGGCCCGAGCCGCTCAAGCGCGGATTGATCGCGCGCGTCCCGCCATTGGATTTTGAAGAATTGAACGTTGAAGAGGACTTGAAATGAGCATCTCGCTTGCACGCGTGCCGTGCACCATCGTCACGGGCTTTCTCGGCGCCGGCAAGACGACACTCATTCGCCACGTGCTCGCCCATACGCAAGGGCGCCGCCTCGCGGTCATCGTCAACGAGTTCGGCGATGTCGGCATCGATGGTGAAATTCTCAAAGGTTGCGGCGACGCCGCATGCCCGGAGGGCAACATCGTCGAGCTGGCGAACGGCTGCCTCTGCTGCACGGTGGCGGACGAATTCGTCCCCGCGCTCGATACGATTCTTTCGCGCCAGCCGGCGGTCGAGCACATCGTGATCGAAACCTCCGGTCTGGCGCTGCCGAAGCCGCTGGTACAGGCCTTTCATTGGCCTGCCATCAAGAGCCGCGTCACGGTCGATGGCGTGGTCGCAGTCGTCGATGGCGCCGCGCTCGCCGATGGGCGCGTCGCTGGCGATCTCGCCGCGCTTGCAAGCCAGCGCGCCGCCGACCGCTCACTCGAGCACGATGATCCCGTCGAGGAAGTCTTTGACGATCAGATCGCCTGCGCCGATCTTGTCGTGCTCAACAAACGCGACCTTATCGATCGCGCGGGGGCGGACCGCGCGCTTGCGAAGATCACGGCCGCCCTGCCGCGCGCGGTGAAAGTGGTCTCGGTTTGCGACGGCAAGGTCGACCCTGCCGCTCTCCTTGGCCTGGGCATGAGCACGCAGGATGATATCGAGAACCGCCGCACCCGGCACGATGACGAACCGGAGCACGACCACGACGATTTCGACAGCTTCGTCGTCGCGCTACCTGAAATCACAGATCCCGCGGCGCTCGTCCGGCGCATCTCGCGTGCCGCCGAAACACACGACGTGCTGCGGGTGAAAGGGTTTGTTGCGGTAGCGGGAAAGCCCATGCGCCTCCTCGTGCAAGGGGTTGGTGCGCGTGTAACGCACCAGTACGAC
>CATPCO010000269.1 GCA_955652925.1 uncultured Xanthobacteraceae bacterium
AGATTGCGCCGAGCGAGGTGACGGCGAGCATGAGCGCGACCGTCTCCGGCAGGTTCGGCATCATCGCTGCCACGCGATCGCCGCGTCCGACGCCGTGTGCACGCAGCGCCTGTTGCAGGCGCGAACCCAGCGCGCCCAATTCCTCCCACGAGGTCCTTGAATGGCGATTGCTCTCGTCGCGAAAGATCAGCGCATCGCCCTGGCCGGGCCTGCACAGCAGGGTCTCGGCAAAATTGAGCCTGGCATCGGGGAAGAAGCGCGCACCCGGCATCTTGTCGCCATCAATAAGCGTGCGCTCGCCTTTTTCACCGACAACGCCGCAGAAATCCCAGACGAGCTCCCAGAAATCCGCGCTGTGCGCGACCGACCAGGCGTGCAATGCGCGAAAGTCCTCAAGCTTGAGCCCGTGTCGCCGGTTGGCCTCGGCGCGAAAGGCTGTCACCTGGCTGTTCGCCACGCGCTGGGGACTGGGCCGCCACAACGGCCCTGACGCGGCGCCCGCTGATCCCGTAATCGAGATGCCCATTGCTCAACATCAATCTTAGATGTATTGCGCATATGTCTACAACGTAATACCAAACGCATGCCATGAAAACTTTGACCGTTCGATTGCCCGAATCCCTGGTGGCTCAAATCGAAGCCGAATCGCGCCGGCGCAAACTGTCGAAATCCGATGTGGTGCGCGAAAGACTGACGGGAGCGGCAAAAACGCGCGGGCGAGGGCAGCGTTCCTTGGATGCTATCGCCGATCTCATCGGCTCTGTCGATGGGCTGCCCCGTGACCTGAGCTCGCGGACGAAAAAGTACCTGAAGTCGATCGGCTATGGCATCAAGCGTGCTCGTTGATGCTAGCTTTCTCGTAGCGCTTCTCAGCCGCCGCGATGCAAATCATGGCTGGGCCACGGCAAAGGCGCCGCGCTTGCCGCCTCCCTGGATGACCTGCGAGGCAGTGTTATCAGAGGCATTTCATCTGCTCGGGCGAAGCGGAGCCGGAAGCCTTTCATCACTGCTTCAACGAGGCGCCGTCATGTGCGACTACCATTTCGCCGACGATATCGACTCTGTGCTCAAGCTCCTCCAGAAATACGCCGACGTACCAATGAGCTTCGCAGATGCGTGCCTGGTGCGCATGACTGAGACGCTGAATGATCCCACTTCTGCTGACCACCGACGTGGATTTTCGTATCTATCGCCGGCATGGCCGCCAAATCATTCCATGCGTGCTGCCGCGCTGAGCTGAGCTCAATCTGAGATTTAACGGCTTAAGTACGGGTGCGGGTCACCGGAAATGCTCGATTAAATCGGCATCGCTATAGAGATCAGGGCTCTTCGGCCAGCCAGTCGAAGGCTCCTCCCTCGGCATTCATGGCCGTAATACTCGGCTCCTCTGTCTCCATGCTTTGCCTCATTCAAAACCCCTTCGGCAGCTCGTGCTGCCATTTCGCGCGAATGCGCGCGTCGAGCTCCTTGCTCGATCGGGCGATCTTCGGGAACGTCTTTTTCCGATTGAAAGGAATGCAGGCGTTGATCACGACGCGCGAATTGCGGCGATCATTTTCGCTGTCGTAACACATGGGATCGAGCGCCGAGCTCCACCCGCCGTGGATGATATCGACCTGCTCGCGAGGATCGCAGCGCGTGCACATCGCCCAGATCACGTCGTTGAAATTGGTCGGGTCGATATCATCGTCGACCACAATGGTCCAGCGGTTGCAATAGGCTCCAGCATGGCAATGTGACGCGACCATGCCGGCCTGCTTGGCATGTCCCCCGTACAACTGTTTGATCGCGACGGTCAGCATGAAGCGGCTGCCGCCGGCTTCATGCGCCCACACACCTTTGACCTCGGGGATGCCCGCGGCTTCGAGCTGATTCCATACCGCGCCGCAGCGGTAGGTGCCGAGGTAGAATGTGTTGTCATTTGGCGGCACCGCCGGGATGGCGCCCATCAGGATCGGATCGTCGCGGTGCATCATGGTGGCGATGCGGATGGCCGGCTCCGGCCGGCTGCCTCCGGCGTAATAGCCGGTCCATTCCCCAAGTGGACCCTCATTGATCTTGTCGCCGGGATTGATGAAGCCTTCGAACGCGATCTCCGCGTTCGCGGGGACCGGCAATCCCGTGCGCGGCATATTGAAGACCTCGACCGGCTCGCCGAGGATGCCGCCCGCCGCCTCGATCTCGCTCTTGCCGTAGGGCACTTCGAGCCCCGCCAGCATGAAGAGGGCGGGATGCATGCCTGCGATCACCGCGACGGGGCAGGGCTCGCCGCGCTCGTGATACTTGTTCATGATGAAGCCGCCGTGCTTGCCGGGCGACATCATGATGCTTGCGACAGCGGGCCCCTGGCTCTGGATGCGATAGCAGCCGTAATTGGTCCAGCCGGAATCCGGATCCTTCATCACCACCATGCACGCAGTTCCGATGAAGGGGCCGCCGTCAAGCTCGTGCCAGACCGGCGTGGGGATTTTCTCGATGTTGACCTCTTTTCCTTCCTGCACGTTTTCCAGGAGCGGGCCGCCGTTGACATCCTTCGGCTTGAAGCTTGGCGCCTTGTGCATGTAATCGCGCCACCAGTGGACGAGCTCCATCTCGGATGCCGTGGGGGAAAGGCCAAGCGCGACGTTGATGCGCGGCACTGACGTCAGGATATTGGCGATGACGCGAAAGCTCTTTGGATAGCCGGGGACCTCTTCGAACATGAGGGCGGGGTTGCCCATCTTGCGCTGGTAGATATCGACAATGCCGCCGATCTCCTCCTTGGGCTCGGCCCCCTTGATGACTTTGAGCTCGCCCGCCGCTTGAATTCCTTTGATCCAGTCGCGCAAATCCTTATTGGCCAAGATCATGCTCCTTGCTTTGAACTCGCTGCCTCACTCGTCATAGTATACCTTCGCCGAACGCAACGCGGCGAGGCCTCAAAACGGTTTTGACGCAAGCGCCGGTATGCGCTTTTCTCCGTGCACGCGGTCAGCCTTGGTGGAGGTGTGATGATTCCGTTCGAGCTTGCCCAGCCCAAATCGCTTGCAGAAGCCATCAATCTGCTCGATCCCGACGATTCCACCGTGCGTCCCATGGGAGGCGGCACCGCGCTGATGCTGCTGATGAAGGCTGGCGTTTTTCGCCCCAGGAGGCTTGTCAGCCTGCGCAATGTCGAAAGCAAATATACCGCCATTACCGCT
>CATPCO010000270.1 GCA_955652925.1 uncultured Xanthobacteraceae bacterium
CGCCCAGACCGTAAACGGCACGTCTTTGATGTAGGGATCGATATCGCCCAGGTTGGTGAAGCCAAGCGCGGCCGCCTT
Organism: uncultured Xanthobacteraceae bacterium; assembly: GCA_955652925.1. Taxonomy (GTDB): domain Bacteria; phylum Pseudomonadota; class Alphaproteobacteria; order Rhizobiales; family Xanthobacteraceae; genus VAZQ01. The sequence goes on from CATPCO010000270.1 coordinate 79, forward strand.
GAAATAGGTCGGCGGGTTGAGAAGGGTCGCGTCGACGCCGCCGGAAATGAGAGCCGAGAGCCGGTCGCCCGCCGCCTTGGCATAAACAAAATCGACATCACCGGGCTGCAATGCCGCGGAAGCCAGAAAGGCTTTGATGTAGATCAGCGTCACATCCTTCACGCCGCCGATGCTGATCAATTTACCGCGCAAATCGGCAATGCTCTTGATGCCCGGCTTGGCGAATACGGCGTAAGGCGAGGCCACGATATCGTTGATGATGATCTTCAGCGGCGCACCCTGGAGCGAGGCGCGCGTGAAATCGGGAAAGCCGCTGTGGGCGATGGCGAGCGATCCGCCGGCGAGCTGCTGCGCTCCTCCGCCGCCGACACTGATCAGATCAAGCTCGATCTTGTCCTGTTTGAACCAGCCGAGCTCGGCGGCAATATATTGCGGCCACTGCGGCGGGCCGTGCGCCACCATTCCGGCGGCGATCTTGGTCTGGGCCAGGCCGGCAGTGGGAGCAAGCGCCGTCGCGATCGACACGAACAGGACCGCCGCCGACGATTGCAGGCATTGCTCAACGGTTCGGCGCATGAAAATCTCCGTCTGTCAGGCTGCGCAAGTTACCATGTAATGTCATTTCCCGGGACCCCGGAATGACGGCACACGCGTACGTCGCCGACGAGGGCCGTGATGCAATTTGGAATATGGACGCCGCTGCCCCACACCATCCGGCCGGAGCCCGGCATGGAGTGTGCGATCTCGCAGCTCAAGACAAACGGCGCGGGCAAGCGAGACTGCACGTTCGAGTTTGCATGCGAGGTGGTGCGGCGCGCCGATGAGCTTGGCTTCGACACGACATTGATCGCGGAAAGATTCCTCGGGCCCGACCTCGAAGCCTGGGTGCTCGCTTCCGCGCTTGCGATGATTACCAGACGCATCGAGCTCATGGTCGCCGTTCACCCCGGCATGGTGACGCCGCAGGTGGTGGCAAAAATGGGCGCAAGCCTCGATCGCATCAGCGGCGGACGCTTCGCCGTCAACATCGTCAATGGCTGGTGGCAGCAGGAGTTCGAGCTGTTCAGCAACGGCACCTGGATTGGCGATAACCAGCGCTATCCGCGCATGGGCGAGTTCATTGCAGTGATGAAAGGCCTTTGGACCGATTCCGATTTCAAGTTCGATGGAGCATTCTATCGCGCCCACGTCCGCGCCGCTCTCACAGGAGCCGCGGGCAAGGTTGCAATTCCGCAAGCGGGCGAGATCGTTGCGAAGCCCATGCGTGCTTCCTCTCCCCCGATCTATGCTGCAAGCCGCTCGCCCGCGGGCAAGGCGCTGATCGCGCAGCACTGCGACGTCTGGTTCGCCGAGTACAAGCCGGGCTATCGCAATTTCGAAGCCAACATCGAGCGCATGGCTGCCGATTTGCACGCCATGGATGCGCTGGCAGCGAAACATGGCCGCAGGCTGCGCTATGCCATCAATCCGCAGGTGATCTGCTGTGATACGCAGGGGGAGGCCGAGGCGCTCGCGGATCAAGCCGAGCGCCAGGGCGGACCACGCGACCGCATGATCAATGCACTTGGCGCGGGGCTGGTCGGCACGCCACAGCTTATCGCGCAGCGCCTGCAGCGTTACGCTGAGATCGGAATCGATTGCGTGATGCTGCGCTTCACCCCGATGCTGGAAGGGGTGGAAACATTCGCGCGCAAGGTCATGCCGCTGATGCGCCAACCCCCTCCCTTCCCTCCCCCGCATGCGGGGGAGGGAAAGGGAGGGGGCGACACAAAGGAGCAGCAATGATCCGGCGTGCACTCATCGCGCTTATGCTCGTCGCGGCATCCGCGGCGGCGTGGGCGCAGCCGTTTCCAGTCAGGCCGGTCAAACTGATCGTGCCGTTCGCAGCCGGCGGCGCAGCCGACCTGTTCGCCCGCACATTGGCTGCCGGCATGAGCACCGAGCTTGGCCAGCAAGTCATCATCGAGGTGCATGCGGGCGCCGGCGGGCTCACAGGCGTCGATGTGGCGGCGAAGAGTGCACCCGACGGCTACACCATCGGCTTTTCCGGGGCAGCCGCGCTTTCCGCCATTCCGTTCATGGCCTCGAAAATGCCGTTCGATTGGCGGAAGGACCTGGCATTGCTCACCATCGTGGTGCGCGTGCCGGAAGCCGTGGTGGTCACGCCGGCGCTCGGGGTCAGCAGCCTGGCGGAGTTTGTCGCCTATGCCCGCGCCAACCCCGGCAAGATCAATTTCGGCTCGGCGGGGGCGGGATCGATCACCCATCTCGGCGCGGAATTGTTGAAGCGCGAGGCGAAGATCGACATCGCGCACGTGCCTTACCGCGGCGTCGGTCCTGCAATCACCGACATGCTTGGCGGTCACATTCAGATGCTGGTCGGGGATGTCCCCTTCCTCGTGCCACATGTCCACTCCGGTGCAATCAAGGCGCTCGCTATAACGTCGGCCGCGCGCGTGGCCGCGCTCCCCGACGTGCCGACCACAGGTGAAGCGGGCTACGGCGCCGTCAATTCCGACAACTGGTATGGTCTCGTGGCACCGGCGGGCACGCCGGCCGCGATCCTCAAGAAGCTGCGTGACGCCGCGGTGAGGACGCTCCAGGCGGAGGAGCTCCGAGCGAAATTCGCGGCCCAGAGCGCGGCGCCTTCGCCCAGCACGCCCGAGGAATTTGCCGCCTTCATCATGGCGGAGCAGGCCAAATGGGGACCGGTGGTGGCCGCAACCGGCGTGAAGCTCGAGTAGCCCGATTGGAGCTTGCGCGAAGCGCAAGCGTAAATCCGGGAGCGATCTTAAGGGCGCGTACTCATAAATCGAGTTTGATCGCTGCGGTTTGATCGATGTCCGCTATGCGCCGATAGCGACCAAATTCCGCAGAGGAACGAGATGACCTGATGTGCCACTTCCAGACCTGAGCAGATGCAGCAAACTCAGCAACTTACTCGATGACCTCGTCGGTGCGCGCAAGCAGAGCAACAGGGATGTCAAGGCCGAGTGCGCGGGCCGTCTTTAGATTGATTACGAGCTCAAACTTGGTCGCCTGCTGGACCGGAAGATCGCCGGGTGCCTCACCCCTGAGAATGCGGTCAATGTAGGATGCTGCGCGTCGGTACAGGTCGTGCCTGTCGATACCATAAGATGCCAGGCCGCCGCTCTCGACGTAAAAACGGTATGGGTAAACCGCTGGCACTTGGTGCCGCCCTGTTAGGCCGATGATCAAATCGCGATGGATTTGAGTGGTGGCACCCGGAATTACCAGCAGCCCTCCGTTGGGCTTGTCTACCAAATTTTCGATGGCTCCCTCGACCTCGGCAAGATTGCGGACGGCAACGCTCGACAATGTGACACCAAATCCTGCCGCGCCAGTCTCGATCGCGCGCAGATATCCGGCAGCCGCGGGATTGGTTGGGTCGTAGATCACGGCAACGCGAGCAACGGTCGGAGCAATCTGCTTGAGCAATTCCAGCCACTTTCCAGCAACACTGAACTCAGCCGAACTGAAGCCGGTGATGTTGCCACCCGGGTGCGCCAAGTTATTGACGAAGCCAGCGCCAAGCGGATCACCAACTTGTACAAATACGATGGGTATAGTGTCGGTCGCCTTTTGCAGCGGTGCCAAAGCTGATGCTACGGTAGCGACAAGCACGTCCGGTTTTATTCCTGCCAGCTCCCGGGCGTAGGTCCGCGCGCGTTCGGCATCGCCGGCGGCCCAACGATACTCCACGTGTAGGTTGCCACCTTCAGTCCAGCCCAACCGCTGCAATCCCTGCCGCAATGCCTGGACATCGGCTTGATTCTGCGGATCGCTTTCGACACCCGTTGATAGAAAGCCGACCCGCCGGGGCTGCTGCGCGCGCGCCGCGAGCGGCCACGCCGCCGCACCGCCGACGAGCGCGATGAATTCGCGTCTTCTCACGTGCTCCCCTCAAGCCGAGTAAGCCGAGGATCACACCCTACCACATCGCGAAAAAGCCGTGTTGTGCATCACAGCATTTTGGCCCGCCCCAACTTCCGCAACGGGTCACAAGCAGCGGCCACGATCCGCCCCGAACCCGAGCCTATGTCCGCACCACCCCCGAAAGCTACTGTGAAATTCGGGCTGCTGTCCGCGCCGGGGCGCCGGGGTATTTGAGAACATGATGACTACCGGCGATTCGGTCCACAACAAAACCTGCTCTTATGAGCGCTCGGACGACACGTGGACCGCTGGCTGCGGGCAAGCGGGCGGCGGCCATTCCCTACGCCGCAAGCGTAATGCGCCGAACCTGCGGGTCTGCGTCCGCCGGAATTGGGATGCCATTGTCGCGTCGATATTCCACTATCGCGCGGATAGCTTCCTCGGCATTGGCGAGCGCCTCTTGTTCGATATCGCCTTCGGTGATCACTTCGGGAAAAGCAGGAACGAGCACGGTGAAACCGCCTCCTTCCTGCGGTTCAAGGATCACCGAGAAGCTGTAGTTCTCTGCCATGATCTCGCTCCTTCTCGCCTACACCCCGAGCATATCACCGGGTAAGGACAGGGGATTCCGATTTTTCGCCGAATTTCGCTAACAGATGGTGCGGTTGAGAGGAAACGCCCCTCCAATCCATAACGATCTGATTTCATTGAGTATTTATTCGAATGTGACCCGCGTTCTGTAGTTATCTCTATAGTAAAATGGCGCTCGGCCGAATGGCGGCCAACCACACGGCCAGTGCTATTTGCCGGTTTCCAGAATGGCAATATCCTTTTTGAGCAGGTCATTGGCTAGGTCAGACAGCGGCACGCCCTTCTTGGCCGCGAGCGCAGCGAGGTAAGCCTGCACATCGGCGTCGAGATAAACGGGCAGATTTAGCCGAGCGTCCGGCCGATAGAACTTACCGCGAGTGCCGCCGGTAAAGTCGATTTCAGCCGGGATATCGTCGTTATCGTCCGGGTTGGATGCATTCATGGACTTACCTATCGTGGTTCGGTTTCATAAGCATGCCGTTCGCGCCTCGTCGCCTTGCGTGCCGAGATGATGCGCACCTGAACGTGGGCCGACCCGATGGCATCATATGTATGGGCCACTGCCAGCAGTCTGCCGCTACCGTCGTACCCGAGCGTGAACCAGCGATCTTCACTGTGACTGTGCGCTTCATCGTAAACAGTCAAAGCAAATTCATCCAGAAACACCGTAGCAGCCTCATCGAACGTCACGCCATGCTCGCGAACATTGTACAGTGCTTTGGTAGGATTCCATTGAAAATCGTAGACCGTCTCCACGTTCATGACGAGAAATCGTAGACCGTCTCTATCGCAGTTCCAGTTCATCTCTGCGGCGCGCCAAAGCTTAGACGCATGGCTGGACAGTTGGAAGGCGACCCCTAACGCGCCGACGGCTCCCGCCTTGGCTTGGCGAGAGTAAACGTTAATCGTTTATGGTGCGGTCGAGAGGATACCGCCGATACATGCCACTAATTATTGAAATCATTGACGAAATTTCTGAGGGGCTGTTGGGCCTTTGTAACCTGTTTTGTAGTGCCGGAAGAACCCAAGCACCTCGTAGTTCGTAGGGCGGAATGGCAAAGCGTATTCCGCCATTCTGCGCGCAACCTCGCTAAGCACGCCGCACTTGAGCGACCATGCGGACAATACGAATGCCGACAGGCAAGTAAGCGGCCATAGCTTCCAGCGATTTTGCGGATGGCGATTGACGCGTTCCAGCGATCGGCGGGGTCGAGTGGCGGAATACGCTTCGCTATTCCGCCCTACAAGCGCGGGTTAAGGATCCGGGATTGCGCGACGGGCTAGCCTGTGCAGCAATGCAGGCAGGCAGGCGCGCAATGTCCGCTACGCTGTCTTCGTAGCCCGCGTTGAGCGCAGCGGAACGCGGGGTTCGCCCCCGGATTTCGCTGCGCTCAATCCGGGCTACGCTGCCAAGGTATTAGGGGATGCCCGCAACTTCGAGGAGAGTGATCGTCACCGGCGCGGCGCAAGGCATCGGCCGCGCCGTGGCCTTGCGGCTTGCGTCACTGGGGGCGCGGGTTGCGGCGTGGGACCTAAAGGCCGAGGCCGCCGAGGAAACCGCCAAGCAGTGCCGGCAAAGGGGCGCGATCGCGCGCTCGTTTCGTGTCGACGTCAGTGTGCCGGAGGAGGTCGATGCCGGGGTGGCGGCGTTCGAGCGGCTGTGGGGCCGGCCGGACGGACTTGTCAACAATGCCGGCATCTTTCCGCGCGCGCACGCCCTCGACATGGAGCTCGCGCAATGGGAGCACGTGCTGCGGGTCAATCTCACCGGCACTTTCCTGTGCGCGCGTGCCGCCGGCCGCCTGATGAAAGACGGCGGCGGTGGCGTCATCGTCAACATGGCATCGGGTCGCGCGCTTGCCGGCGCAGCCAAGGGCGCGCACTACGCAGCGTCGAAGGCAGGCATCATTGCGCTCACCAAGTCGCTCGCGCTGGAATGGGCGCCCCACGCTATCCGCGTGAATTGCGTGATCCCCGGCGTTGCCGATACCGCGCAGCCGCGCGAAGAGCTCAGCGACGAGGAGCTCCACGCACTCGGCGCGAGCATCCCGCTCGGGCGCATCGCGAAGCCGGAGGATATCGCCGGGGTTGTCGCGTTTCTGTTCAGCGATGATGCCGCCTATATGACGGGGCAGTCGATCGCCGTGAACGGCGGCGCGATCATGGTCCCGTGACCTTACCGTAAATCCTGGCTCCCTCGGCGCTGATTTTTCCGTCGGAGAGATCGTCGCGCACCTTTTGCGGGTCGCGCCGGCGCGGATCGCCGTAACCCCCGCCGCCCGCGGTCTCGAATATGACGCGATCGCCGGCGTGCAGCGTCGTAACGATCTTCGAGGGCACCACCTCCTCGCCCTTGCCGGCGCGACGGATGACGCTACGGGCCATTGCGCCGTCCCCTCCCCCGCCACGGCCCTGGGGCGCGATGAAGTGGCGCTCGCCGCGGTGACTCATGCGCACTTCGCCGTGCAGGATTTCGTATTCCCGCACGATGCCGAGCCCTCCGCGCTGCGTGCCCGCACCGCCGGAATCGCTGCGCAGCGCAATGCGATGAACGCGGATCGGCGCATCGAGCTCAAGCGCTTCGGCCGGCAGGTTCATGCAATTCGTGGCGTCGGTCTCGATCACATCGACGCCGTCCTTGTGCGCGCTCGCGCCGGAGCCGCCCGCAACAAGCTCGCCCGTGACATAGCGCGTCCCATCGGGGCGCTCACCGCCGAAGGCAAGCACCAGGAGCTCTCCGCCGCTGTCGGCGCCGACGCGATCGGGGACCGCTTGCGCCAATGCCGAGAGTATGGTGCCGCTGATGCGCTTGATGGTCGCGGTGCGCGCGTTGACGGGGGCAGGCTCCTTTGGGTTCACGATTGAGCCCTCCGGCAGCTGCAAGGTGATGGGCCGGAAGCAGCCGCCGTTGGTCGGAATGGTGGGATCGGTGATGGCGCGCACGGCATAGCACGCGGCCGCGAGGCTTCCCGACGGGACAACATTGAAGGGGCCGCGCACTTGCGGGCTCGATCCCGTAAAATCGATGCGCACGGCACCGTTGGCAACGGTCACCGCGGTCTCGATGCGGATGCGCCGATCAAGGTCGACGCCGTCGTTGTCGAGAAAATCGACCGCGCGGTAGGTGCCGTCCGGGATCGCGCGCAGCGCGGCGCGCGTCATTGTCTCGGAGCGATCGAGCAACTCGCCAAAGATCGTGGTGAGGTGATTGTCGCCGTAGCTCTGCGCGAGCGCCGCAAGCCGGCGCGCTCCGACGCTGCAGGCGGCGACCTGCGCCATCAGGTCGCCTTCGAACATGTCGGGGATGCGCACATTGCGCCGCAAGATTTGCAACAGCGTGTCGTTGAAACGATCCCCCTCGCGCAGCCGCAGCGGCGGCAGACGGATGCCCTCCTGAAACACCTCGCGCGCATCGGTCGGCACCGATCCCGGCGCCATGCCGCCCACGTCCTGGTGGTGCGTCATGCTGGCAGCGAAGGCGAGCGGCCGGCCGCGCGCGAACACCGGCATCACGACGGCGATGTCGGGCAGATGGGTGCCGCCGAGATAGGGATCGTTCATGCAGTAGAGATCGCCTTCGCGCATGCTCTCGAGTGGAAATTCGGTCATGATCCGCGCGATGCAGGGAATGAGCGTCGCCAGATGAATCGGGATCGCGATCGCCTGCGCCAATGTCTCGCCTTGCAGCGTGAACAGGCTCGCGGATGCATCGAGGCCTTCCTTCACGATGGGCGAGAACGAGCTTTTGAGCAGCGTAAGCTCCATCTCGTTGGCGATGCCGTCGAGCTTGTTGCGCACCACCTCCACGGTGACAGGATCGAGCGTTATTTGAGTCATGGTGTTCATTTCACAATCGGTCCAGCACGAGATTACCGAGTCCGTCAACACGTGCGCGCCAGCCGGGGAGAACCAGCGTCGTTGTGTCGGCTTGCTCGACGATGGCGGGGCCGCTGAATATGGCGCCGGATTCGAGGCCAGCGCGGTCATGGACGGCAGCTTCGATTGCACCTTGATGCTCGCAGAGGAGAATGCGCGCGCGGCGTGGGCCCGGCGCGCCACGCGCAGGCAGCCACTTTTCTTCCGGCTCCCCCGCAGCGGCGGCGCTGTGGACCGTGCGCAGAGCAACGAGACGCAGCGGTGCCCTGCGGGCAAAGCCGAACGTGCGCTCGTGCGCCGCGTAAAATGCGGCCGTAAGCGCGGCGAGCGGATCACTGGCATCCGGCTCGAACGCAACCTCCAGATGATAGCCCTGGCCGACATAGCAGATATCGGCGAAATAGCGCCGGCTCACATCATTTGCTGAAACATTTTCCTGTGTCATGAGCGCGCCGCATTGCGCATCGACCCGCTTGCGCGTGGCTTGAATCTCAGCAAGATCGATTGCATCGATGTTGCGCGCGAG
>CATPCO010000271.1 GCA_955652925.1 uncultured Xanthobacteraceae bacterium
GACCTCGGCCCAGAGCAGCTCGTGCCGCTTCATGAGAAATTTTCGCTCCTCCCCGGGCACGCGCATGGAGCAATGGTTGTAGATGACGTCGTCCCAGCCATGATGCGCGACAAGGCGATATACCGCGGCAAGGTCGACGCGCGCCTGCCATTCCGCGGGCGGGATCGAGGCAGCCACATCTTTAGAAGCAGCGGCGTGAATGTTCATGGCGGCACCGGAATGCAAGGTGAGGGGATGGGGATGTTATCGGTTCCCGCCGCTGCTGTCGCGCCTGGGTTTCCCCCTCCGGACGCGATCGGCGGCTCAAGCCCAAATCGCGATGAAGAATCGCTGCGAATATCTCTTGACTACAAAACGCAACTATAGTAACTACGTAGTCGGAATCTTGCGCGCCGGGCGTGATGCCTGGCGCATCGTGCTTATCGAAAGTAAGGAAACGAAATCGCGCATTCCTGAGCCTGCATCCCTAAGTTGTTTGACGGGGGAAACACAACTGCAGGAGGGCGATTTTTACCAAACAAAGCCAAAAGACGAAATGAAATGTGAATCAATGAGTTATCTGTGAGGCCCATGCACACAGCGCTTCCCAGGCATCGCAACTCCTCGGTTCGGGGCAAAATACAATGGCAGCAGCGCTCAGATAACGCTTATGCAGCGCCCTTAAAACTCGCGCCCGATCAGGAGATGATCGACCGAGATGGCGCCGCCCCCATGCACCAGGAAATAGAACGCGGCGATCGCCCACATCAGCGTGTATTCAAGGCCGGTCTTGTTCCAGAAATACCCGCCCACGCGCCAGCGTTCGTAATTGGAGACAACGAGAAATATGACAATTGGAACCGCGGCAAAGCGCGTGAGCAGGCCGAGCGCCAGCATGGGACCGAACACCAGCTGGGTGACCGAGATCGCAGGCGCCCAGAACTTTCCCGGCCGATAGCCGTCGCCGTCGAGCTGTTTTGCAAGCTCAGTCAGATTGTGCGCGCGCACCCCTGTTGCCGGAAACATTCCGAACGTGTTGCGAAGTCCATGCGGTACGAGTGCAAGCCCAACCACCGCCCGCAATGCCGCTTCCGCCCAGGGAAATAGGGTCTCATACAGATTGCCGAGCTGTGGAAAAATCAGCGGCGTCAAAGGATCGCCCAAGAACGCCTCCACACGTCATACCCCGCGAAAGCGGAATACCCGGTAATCGCTGCGCGAGTCTGTAGGTTGGGTCGAGCTCTTCGCGAGACCCAACGCCCTCGCGCCAAAGGGTTGGGTCTCGCTGCCCGCTCGACCCAACCTACAACGCCCGCATGATGCCTAAAGCCGTATCTCGCCGAGATTGATGCTCGTGCCGAGCCTTGCCTCCACGGTCTTTTTGCTCCGCCCCTCGGCCGATATCTCGAGGAGATACACACCCGAGCCCTCATCGAGCCGGTCGAACTTGAAGTCACCGTAGTTGTCGCTCACGGTCTCCGCGATGCTGCGGCCGTTCTTACTCAGGTGCACAGTCGCGCCTTCAACGCAATCCACGACGCCATTTACCTCCGCTGCAAGTGTGCCGCCGATGAAGCATTTCGAATAGCGCCAGAGATTGCGGTAATAGACCCGCGGCTTGCTGCCGAGTTCCGGCTTCATCACTTCGAGCTCTTGGTCGCGGACCAGGCGCGCCATTTCCTCGTCCTCGATCTTGATCGCGCGCATGGCGCCCGTGGGGCACGACTGTTGCCCGCGTGTCTGCTGCCAACCTTGATCGAGAAGATGTGCGTCGAACGGCCAGATCTGCGGCAACGCCAGCTCCTCGTTCCACCAGATGTGCCCGTAAGGACATGCTTCCACCAGGTCCTTTCTTCCTTTCGCCTTCTCGGGATCGATCAGCACAATGCCGTCATCGCGTTTCTTCACCGCGTCGCCGCCCTTGGCGAGGCAAGGAGCGTTGTCGCAGTGATTGCACATGGTCGGAACGTAAGCGATGTCGATCATCGGCTGCTGCCCGCGCTCCTTCTGCAGGATGTTTATCCACTTGTGCCCGTGCCTGGGCATGGGCGCCGCGTAGCCCGGCCAATTATTGCCGACGTATTCGTCCATGGCCGCAAGCGCGCACAACTGGCAGTTCGTGCACTCGGCGACGTCGATGATCATGTTCCACTTTTGCATCTGATCCTCACTTCGCCGGCACGAGCTGCGCCGCCTTGAGCGTCTCGCGCACCTCCTTGTCCCGCTCCATGCGCGCGAATGTCTCCGACATGTGCTCGGTTCGGCCGTCCCACGGCTCGACCTGGACGAGGGAGTTGGCACCGGCAATGGAGTGGGTGGTCCTGGTCTGCGTGCGCTCGGGGGTAAGGAGATTGAGGCACCCTCCCCGATCGACCGATTTGCCCGGCTCGCCCATCGGGTCATACACCGCGGACGATTCATAGCCGTGGCAAACGCCGCGCGGCAGGCGCTGGGTCGGCAGCGCCGCGCAGATCACCGCGCCGCGATCGTTATAGACCTTGACCAGATCGTGCTTCTTGATGCCGCGTTCGGCGGCGTCCTGCGCATTGAGCCGGATGATCCAGTAGTAATACCCCGCCACCTCGACACGGTGGTCCTCGATGTTGAGGAGGAACGAATCCTTGCCGTCGCCCTGCGTGTGGAAGGAATACTTGGAGTGCGGCGTGAGCATCTGCAGCGGATACCGTCGGTACATCTCTTGCGAATGCGGCCCCTCCCATGACGGCTCGTATTTCACGATCGGCGGGCGCTCCGGATCGTTGAAACGCTTGAGACTGTTGCACTCGAATTCGAGCTTGCCGGATTGAGTCTGCAGGCCGTGCAGATAGTCGCCGGCATAGTCGGACGGCAGCGGCTGGGCCTCGGGCACATCCTTCTTGCGGTTCTCGAAGAACCAGCGGAAGGAGACCGGCGCGCGCAGCTTCTCTTTCTCGGCCGGAACGACGTAATAGCCGCGCTTGATGAATTTCTTCCACGAGATCACCTTGGGCATGTCGGAAGCAAGGTAGAGACGCTTGACCCAGTCGATCTCGTTGACGCCTTCAGAGAAATAATTGGCAAGCCCGAGCCGCTTGCAGATCTCGTTGAAGATCCAGAAATCCGACTTCGATTCGCCCAACGGCTTGATCGCCGGCGCCTGGAAGATGATGACGCGATGATTGAGCTGCTGCTGGCCATGATGGCCGTAGCCGCCGAGGCCGGCCCATTCGCTGATGTCGACGCGCTCGAAATTGGTGCAGGCCGGCAGGATCACGTCGGCGAATTTGGCCTCGCCCTCGAACCAGATCGATTGATTCAGCACGAACTCGAGGTTGGGTGACTGATACATCCGCACCCATCGATTGGTGTTGTTCATGGTGGAGAGGATCGAGCCGCCGTATTTGTACATCATGCGCACCGGCGCCTGGCCGGGCGCCGGATAGGAAAACTTTGCAAACTGATGTTCAATGGATTTGCCGACCCAGGGATAGCCCTCGGCCTTGCCGTCGGCGATTGCCTCGGGCGTGCGCAGCCGCGGAATGCGCTGGAACGTCGTCGCCATGCTCGGCAGCTGCGGCATGCGCTGGTAGAGCGAGATCGGCATGGATGTGTTCTCGAGATCGCCTGACATGCCGCCGTCGGCGTAGCCGGGGAAATAGAACTGGAAGTCGAGCGGGCAGCCCCATTGCAGGTTGCCCATATTGACGCCGGGTTTACCGAGCCCCTGCATGGCGGTGAGGCAGACCATCACGCGCGCCCACTGAATGCCGGTTTGATTGCGGCATGCGCCGCCATGACCGTTGCCCCAGCCTCCGGGCGCGAGATAAACGCGCTTGCTGCCCCATTCGCGCGCGAGCGCGCGCACATCCTTGGCCGGCACGCCGGTTTCCTTCTCCTGCCATTCCGGCGTTTTCGCAATCCCGTCTTCCTCGCCCACAAGGTAGGCTTTCCATTTGTCGAAACCGACGGTGTGCGTCTTCACATAGTCCTTGTCGTAGAGTCCTTCCTTGATCCAGACGTAAGCGATTGCCATCGCCATGGCGACGGACGTGGTCGGCTTGGGCGCGAACCATTTGCCCGGCAGGAATTGCGCCGAGGCGTTGTAGTAAGGATCAATGTGAACGACCTTGATCCCGAGCTTCGGATTCTTCAGCCATTGCCGGCGCACCGTGCCTTCCTGCGCGCCATACGAGCCCGAAGTGGATTCGGGGTCGGCCGCCCAGAACACGATCATGTCGCAGTTCTTCAGACAGTCTTCGACGGTGCCGTAGGTTTCCGACTGCCCCACCCGCAGCGTGTAGCCCCAATGGTGCACCGCTCCCCAGTACCAGCCTTCCCAGCTGTCGGGATTGTGATGGATTTGGGTGTAACCGACGGCGTTGCGGAACCGGAAGAGCGCTGAGAGATAGTAGCCGATATTGCCCCAGGTGTGATGCGAGCCGTGGGAGACAGCCATGACACCAGGGCCGTAGCTGCGCTTGAGGTGCTTGATCTCGTTCGCCACCAGATCGAGCGCCTCCTCCCAGGAGATGCGCACATATCCGGATTTGCCGCGGTTGCCCGGATGGCGCTCGCCATTGGGATCGAAGTCGACCCGCTTCATGGGATAGAGCAGCCGATCCGGCGAATAGATGATTGATTTTGCGTTCTGGCCGTGGGGCGCAAGGGTGGTCTTGCGCGGCGGCGTGAACTTGAGACCGCGTGCCTCGATGGTCCATGGCAGCGGATCGTCATCGGCGAAATCGATCGGCGTCATGCGAACGATCCTGTCGTCCTTGACATAGACGAAGACCGGGCCGCCGTTGGTCATGTTGCAATAGCGCATGGTGCCGTCGGCGAGCCTGGTGCCGATCTTCAAGCCCACCGACTGGCTCATCATGATCGTCTGCGCAAACCAGTTGGTGAGATCCTCAGGACCATCGACCGTGAGCTTGAAATCTTTCTGCGCATTGATCTGATCGAGCCAATTGATCGGCGGTATGAGAAGTTCTGCGCCCAGTGTGGCGTTCTTGAACGCCAATGTGACGTCAGCATCGGCACGCAGCCCCGCGCCGGAGTTGATCCTGCCGTTGCGGATCGCGTACCAGCGGCCGATTTCCTCGTCGCGCGCTTTGATCTGCGCAACGAGATTGCGTTCCCTGAGCCGAGCGCGAAACACGGGATAACGCCAGGCGGCATATCTGAGCAGCTGGGCCAGTCCCCAGAGAGTGAGCGAAAATTTCATCGCTGCGAGCATGGTCGTCTCCCCACCGGGCATAATCTCAGCGCCGGCAGCTTTTGCTTATGGCCGCATTCTCCGCCCTTTGCGCCACAGGCGCAACAGCGGCGCACCGCTCCGCAAGAGCTGCGCGTTGCACCGCAGCCGGGATACGCAATGCCGCTACCCCCACAGCTCTTTCGTCGCTGCTGCAGCGGCTGCGGCCGTGCAGCTGCAGAAGACGCCGGAATACGGAGATCTGATCAGCCGCATCTGGTCGAGCCTGCGCGAGGAGGTCCAGCGCGCGCGGCGGCAGGAGGAAGAGATGACGTCATGAGCGTGCAAACCATTTCAAGCGCTCCGGCCAATGCGGCCAGAATGTCGGCACGATCCCGCGATCGCCTGTTGAAAGTGATTTCGCCGCTCGCGCTCCTTGTTGTCTGGCCGATTAGTCATTCCGGGGCGCGAGCGCAGCGAGCCCCGGGATGATAGGCTCGTCCAGAATCAGGCCGCCGTCCTCGCCGTAAGCGTTGTCTCCTGGTTCAACGCGGCGTCCCCGCGATGGCGCACCAGATCGAGAGTCGCAACTTCGACGCGATTTCTGCCGCGCTCCTTGGCGTAGTAAAGTGCGTGGTCTGCTTGCCCGAGCAGCTCGGGAAGGTCGAGCGGAGACGCATCGTTTACAACCATGCCGATGCTGACGGTCGCAGCCACCGGGCGGCTGTCCACTTCGCGCGCGGCTTGGGCAAACGCACACCGCATCCGTTCGGCGAGCGCAACCGCCTTGTCCATGCCGGCATTGTGAAGCACGGCCGCAAACTCCTCTCCTCCGAGCCGGCCGAGCAGATCGCCTGAGCGCATCGTCGCCTTGGCCTCCTCGGCGAATACCTGCAGAACCCGGTCGCCGATGGCGTGGCCGAAACGGTCGTTGATTGACTTGAAATGATCAAGGTCCATCAGCAGCACCGCCGTGGGGCAAGGGCTTGAATAAAGCTGCTTCATCAGCTCGTTGCCGTCTTGCAGGAACGACCGCCGGTTGGCGATGCCGGTCAACGGGTCGATCATGGCGGCAGTCCTGTGGCGGTATTCGGTCCGCTCCTTCGCCATTGCAAGCAGGATGAAGGCGATTGCAATCGTGAACAGCAGCGCCTCGAAGCTCAACACGGTGAGCCACACACTTTCGAATACTTCAGCGTTCGGTGACCAGGGCAGCACGGCCGCAAGCGGCGTGCGCAGAAGGAAAAGCGACCCGTGCGCGAACAGCATGAAGATTGCCGGCCAGCGCGACACCAAAGGCTCGCTCCGGCCGCGCCAGAACTCGAACGCAGCAAGCCAGGTGTAACAGGTCACGATTCCGCAGGAGAGCAGGATCCGCAGCTCCAGATCGCCGGCGAAACTCGGCAAATGCGCGACAATAACCCAGGCCACTGGACCGGCAGCGATATACATGGGCAAAGGAGGGCGGCCATCGAATACGCGGGCGCCGCTCCAGGTGACGGCATAGCTCAGGAGCAACAGAGCATTGGCGAGATCGATGGAAACCGCCTGGGTCACATTACCGTAGAGGCCAAACAACACGATTGAGCCCGCACGCAGCAGATGCGCGCAGCCCCACCAGGCCACTGCGGTGATCTGAGTGTTCTGGACCCAGGCAAACAGCAGCAGGAGGCCCAGAATCGCTTCGACATAGATGGTGACCAGAAAAAGCGTATTGACGTCGAGATTCATGCTGCCACCGGCAAAAAAGAGGATCCGCGCCTGAGGCGTTTCCCGTCGTAAATCGGCATACCGCCGGGGGGCAAAAGAAACGTGAATGGGTTTCCAACTGCGAGGACGGACCGGCCGTTATGGTTGCAATTGTATTTCCAAGCTTTCGCGCATTTGACGAAAGCGCGCTCACTCCGCGTCCTTAACGACTGTCTCCCGCCCACGCTTGTGGCACGCAAGCAGGTCCTTTAGCTTGGACCCTTCAACCTGGGCAGCCGTAATGCAGATCAACGATGGCATTGTCGAAGCAATCGGCAATACACCTTTAATCATGCTCAAGCGCGCGTCCGAACAGACCGGATGCACGATTCTGGGCAAGGCCGAATTCATGAACCCTGGTCAGTCGGTGAAGGACCGCGCGGCGCGGCAGATGATCCTGGAGGCGGAGAGACGCGGCGAGCTCAAGCCCGGCGGGCTGGTGATCGAGAGCACTGCCGGAAATACCGGCATCGGGCTCGCGCTCGTGGCCAACGCGCGCGGCTACCGAACGCTGATTGTCATTCCGCAGACGCAAAGCCAGGAAAAAAAGGATATGCTGCGGCTATGCGGAGCCGACCTCATCGAGGTGCCCGCGGTGCCCTATAGCAATCCCAACAACTACCAGCATATCGGCAGGCGGCTGGCGGAAGAGCTGCGCAAGAGCGAGCCCAATGGCGTTCTCTTTGCCGATCAGTGGAACAATCTCGATAATCGCAAGGCTCACTTCGTTTCGACCGGCCCGGAAATCTGGCAGCAGACGAATGGTAACGTCGACGGCTTTATTTGTGCCATCGGCACCGGCGGTACCGTCGCGGGCGTTTCCACATTTCTGCGAGAGAAGAAGAAGGATATCGTGATTGGAATTGCCGATCCGAGGGGCGCGGCCATGTACAATCTTTTTGCCCACGGGGAAGCCAAGGCCTCGGAAGGCGGCTCCATCACCGAAGGGATCGGGCTCGGACGCGTGACCGCGCTCATCGAGGACATCAAGGTCGACAACCCATATCTTATTCCGGACGAGGAGGCCGTCCCGGTCATCTTTGATCTGCTCGAGCACGAGGGTCTTTGCATGGGCGGCTCGACCGGCATCAATGTCGCGGGTGCAATCCGGCTTGCGAAAGATATGGGCCCCGGCCACACCATTGTGACCGTGCTCGCCGATTACGGCTCGCGCTATCAGTCGAAGTTGTTCAATCCACAGTTTCTGCGCGAGAAGCGCCTTCCGGTGCCGGACTGGCTGGAACGGCGATCGGAATTGAACATTCCCTTCGTTAAGGTGTAACCGTCCGACCCAACCGGAACATCCGATGTCCACCGATTGCCTCTTCCACGGCGATTCGTATCTCAAGGAGTGCTCCGCCACCGTGACCGGTCTGACCGATGCGGGCGAGATCATGCTCGATCGCACCGTGTTCTACGCCGCCTCCGGAGGACAGCCCGGCGATTGCGGAATGCTGCTGACCGGCAGCGGCGGCACCATCCGGATCGAAGGCGCGAACTATCTTGACCGCGAAAAGACCGAGATTGCGCATTTGCCGGCCGAGTCAGGAGGCATCGTTCTCAGAGCCGGCGAGCCTGTGCGCGCAACGATCGATTGGGGCCTTCGCTATGCACGCATGCGCATGCACACTGCGCTCCATCTCCTGTCGGCGGTCCTGCCTTTTCCGGTGACGGGCGGAGCGGTCGGCGATCGTGAAGGCAGGCTCGATTTCGATATCCCCGAAGCTGGGCTCGACAAGGAAGAGATCACAAGGAGACTTGCCGAGATGATCGCAGCCGGCGCGGAGGTGCGCGCGCGCTGGATCACGGACGCCGAGCTCGAAGCGCAGCCGACGCTCGTCAAGACAATGTCGGTAAAGCCGCCCATAGGCAGCGGACGCGTCCGGCTGATTGAAATCGTTGGATGCGACCTCCAGCCCTGTGGCGGGACCCATGTGCGCTCGACCAATGAGATCGGGGACGTACGTGTGACGCAGATTGAAAAGAAAGGGAGACAGAACCGGCGAGTCCGCCTTGCATTCGTGTCTCCGCCAGGGCCGTCCTGATGAATAGTCCTTGGCTGGTGAGCACGCAGTGGTTGGCCGCGCGCCTGGGATCGGCCGACGTCGTTGTGGTCGATGGGTCCTACTACCTTCCGGCTGTGCAGCGTGACGCTGCCGCCGAATATCTTGCGGGCCACATTCCCGGCGCCGTGCGTTTCGATATCGATGCCATTGCGGATCATTCCAATGCACTGCCGCATATGCTTCCGGGCGCAGAACAGTTCGCGCGCGATGTGGGTGCCTTCGGGATTGCGGATACCGACACGATTGTCGTGTACGAGGGCGGCCCTCTGTTCTCCGCGCCGCGCGTCTGGTGGACGTTCCGTTTGTTTGGAGCCCAGAAAGTTTTCATTCTCGACGGCGGCCTGACAAAATGGAAAGCGGAAGGACGGGAGCTCCAACCGGGGCCGGTCACACGGCCGGCGCGCGCCTTCAA
>CATPCO010000272.1 GCA_955652925.1 uncultured Xanthobacteraceae bacterium
CGGCCTCGGTTTGGGGTACGGCTTGCTCATATGCGATTGCCCTGCGCTTGCGGGGGAGGGATTACGCCACGAAGCTTCCGCCGCGATCCTCATCGATGTGGATGCGCACGATCTCCTCGAAGGTGCTTTCCGCCTCAAACCCAAGGTCGCGCGCGCGGCGTGCGTCAATGCGCTGCGGCCAGCCCTCCACAATGCGCGCTACCAGCGGATCGGTTTCGCGCCGGATGCGCGCTGCCACCGCCTCGCCCGCGATCCGGCGCAGCGCCGCGATCTGCTGCGCGACGGTGCAGCAAACCCCCGGCATCGACAGGTTGATGCGCGCGCCCAGCTTGTCGCGCGCAAGCCCCGCCGCATGGATGAGGAAGCCCACGGCGGCGCGCGGGCTCGCATGCGTGTGCACCACCGTCTCGGGCACGGGCAGCGTTGCTTCGAGACCCGCCAGCGGCTCGCGGATAATGCCCGAGAAGAAGCCCGAAGCCGCCCGGTTGGGCTTGCCCGGCCGCACCACGATCGTCGGCAGGCGAATGCCGATGCCCTCGCACAAGCCGCGCCGGGTATAGTCGGCGAGAAGGAGCTCGCCGATGGCCTTCTGCGTGCCATAGGAGGTGAGCGGCGTGAGATGAAACTCATCCGCAATGGATGGTGGAAAGGGCGCGCCGAACACGGCGATCGAGGATGTATAGACGAGCTTCGGCCGATACCCGTTCCCCGTGGCGCGAATCGCCTCGAGCAAACAACGCATTCCGTCGAGGTTGACGCGATAGCCCTTGTCGAAGTCCACCTCCGCCTCCCCGGAGACAACGCCGGCGAGGTGAAAGATCGTCTCCGGGCGCTCCGCCACGGCTTTGACGGCTTCGCCCGGCGAGGAAAGATCCGCCGCGATGGTGTCGATCTTTCCGGCAAAACCTGCGGGCTGCGGCGGAGCAACCACATCGAGCAGCGTGAGGCGCTCGATCGACTTGCCATTGAGCCCACCTTGGCTGACCAGGTGCTCGGTGAGCTTGCGGCCGATCATTCCGGCCGCGCCGGTGATGAGAATGTGCGTCATCGCTTCTTTCGGTCTTCGCGGAAGAGCGCATTGAGCTCGGCATTCGCGACCACTCCGGCGAAGCTGTCGAACCTGCCTTGCTCGGCGATTTCGCGGGCGGAGCGCATCAGCGCGTTGGAGGCGACGCGGGCGAGCGTGCCTCCCACGCTGATGCGGCGCACGCCCATGGCCGCAACATCGGCGACGGTGAAACCGAGCGCAGCCGACACGAGGAGATTCACCGGTTTGGGCGCGACCGCCTGCACCACCGCCACGATCTGCTCGCGCGTTCTGATCCCCGGTGAGTACAGGCAGTCCGCGCCTGCGTCCGCGAATGCCTTGAGCCGGCGGATGGTCTCCTCGAGATCGGGCCGTCCGCGGATAAAGCCCTCGGTGCGCGCGGTGAAGATCACATCACCGCCGGCCTTGTCGATTGCGGAGCGCGCAGCGCGCACGCGCGCGAGCGCGAGATCGAAATCATAGAGCGGGTTTGAGTCATCATCGGTTGAATCCTCGATCGAGAGGCCCGCCACCCCCGTTTCCACGCAAAGCCGCACGCTTTCGGCCACCCCCTCAGGCCTATCCGCGTAGCCGCCCTCGAAATCGGCATTGAGTGGAACGTCGGCCGCCTGCGCGATCTCGCGCAAATGCGCGAGCACCATCTCGCGGGGCACGGCTCCATCCGCATAGCCTTGCGCATGGGCGAATCCCGAGCTTGTGGTTGCGAGCGTCTTGAAGCCGAGATGCTGGAGGTAACGCGCGCTGCCCACGTTCCAGGGGTTGGGAATGACAAAGCATCCCGCTTCGTGCAGCTTGCGAAAAGTTGCGCGTTTCTCGGCGACGGAGGGCATGGCTGGGTGGGTCCTGTGATGGTGGCGGGGTAGGATACAGGGCGAATAGCGAATAGGAAGAGGCGAATAGCGAGTAGCGAATGGCGAATAGGGGTCCTTCCCTTTCTATTCGCTATTCGCTACTCGCTATTCGCTCTCAGAAACGAGGCTGCCATGCTTAAGACCGTCGCCGCCTTCGATCGCATCGGCGAGGAGAACGCGTTTGCCGTTCTGGCGCGGGCGACGCAGCTTGCCGCGCAGGGCCGCGACATCATCAATCTCGGCATCGGCCAGCCGGATTTCCGCACGCCCGATTTCATTGTGGAGGCGGCGGTGAAGGCGCTGCGCGACGGGCACCACGGC
This sequence comes from uncultured Xanthobacteraceae bacterium, assembly GCA_955652925.1. Classification (GTDB taxonomy): domain Bacteria; phylum Pseudomonadota; class Alphaproteobacteria; order Rhizobiales; family Xanthobacteraceae; genus VAZQ01. The sequence continues at coordinate 2,221 of CATPCO010000272.1, forward strand.
TACACGCCCGCAGTCGGGATTCTGCCGCTGCGCGAGGCAGTGGCCGCCGATCTCGCCAAGCGCTTCAAGGTGAGCGTCTCTCCCGACGAGATCATGATCATGCCCGGCGGCAAGCCCACCATGTTCATGTCGATCCTGCTGTTCGGCGCGCCCGGTGTCGACATCCTCTATCCCGATCCCGGCTTTCCCATCTATCGCTCCATGATCGAGTTTACCGGCGCGCGTCCGGTGCCGGTGCCGATCCGCGAGGAGAACGGTTTTGCCTTCTCCGCCACGGAAACACTGAGCCTGATCACCGAGCGCGCAAGGCTGCTGATCGTAAACTCGCCGGCCAACCCGACCGGCGGCGTAACGCCCAAGAGCGAGGTCGACAAGCTCGTTGCGGGGCTCGATAAATTTCCCGATCTCGCCGTGATGTCGGATGAGATCTACGATCACATGCTCTATGACGGCGAGACCCATGTGTGTCTGCTCTCCTATGCCTCGATCCGCGAGCGTCTCATCCTGCTTAACGGCTGGTCGAAGACCTACGCCATGACCGGCTGGCGCCTGGGCTACGCGGTGTGGCCCGGCAAGCTCTACGACTACGCGCGCAAGCTCGCGGTCAATCTCCATTCCTGCGTCAATGCGCCCACGCAATATGCCGGGCTTGCCGCGCTTACGGGCCCGCAAGACGAGGTGGCGAAGATGGTCGCGGAGTTCGATCGGCGGCGCAAAGTCGTGGTCGAGGGCCTCAACCAGCTGCCCGGCGTGAGCTGTGCCACGCCAAAAGGCGCCTTCTATGCATTTCCCAACATCAAGCGCACGGGATGGAAGGCGAAGGCGCTTGCCTCTTCGCTGCTGGAAGATGCCGGCGTTGCGATCATCGGCGGTCCCGATTTCGGCATTCTCGGCGAGGGCTATGTGCGCCTCTCCTATGCCAACTCGACGGAGAATATCCGCAAGGCACTCGGCCGCGTCGGCGAGTTTCTCGTGTCCAGAAAGGCTGCGTAAAATCGTACTCGGGAGGACAGTTGCTATGGTTTCATCCCATGTGTTCGCTGGCGTCGGGGGTTATTACGCCAACAAGCAAACCGGTCTTGCCGGTGTGTTTCGTCGCGCCGGGGAGGGTGGCGGCTGGAAACACGCGTTGAGCGAGCTTGAGGTCTTCACCATCTTCGTGCACCCGCGCGATCCTGCTCTCGTTTTTGCCGGCACCGCCGACGGCGTTTATCGAAGCACCGACCGGGGGGAAAATTTCCGCCGCGCCGATTTTCCCGACCGCGGCGTGCAAGTCTGGTCATTCCTCCACGATGACGCCGATCCGAAGGTGATGCTGGCCGGGGGCTCGCCGGTTTCGGTCTATCGCAGCGAGGACGGCGGCGCGAGCTGGAAGCGCATGCCCGATCCGCAATTGCCCGTCCACGCCAAAATGCCGTTTTCATGCCGCGTGATGCGGTTCGCGCGACACCCTCGCCGCCGTGGCGAGATTTTTGCCGTGCTCGAAGTTTCGGGCGTCATGCGCTCGACCGATGGCGGCGAGCACTGGAGCGATTGCAGCACCGACCTCTTGCGCCTGGCGGAGCGAGAGCCGCGTCTGCGCAGCAAGCTTCTGAGCGATACCGAGGCCGAAGGCATGCTCGATGGGCACGCGGTCTGCACCAGCTCCGCCGACCCCGACAGCATCATCATCGCCGTGCGCATGGGGCTGTTCCGCAGCGAGGATCAGGGCAGCAGCTGGCAGGACATGCGGGTCGACCGGTTCTCGCCGTTTACCTACGGGCGCGATATCAAGGTTTCGCCGCAGGATCCGAACACGCTCTATGCTTGTCTGAGCGTCGCGGCCGCATCGAAAGACGGCGCGCTCTACCGCAGCCAGGACCTCGGCAAGACCTGGCAGCGTTTCGACAAGGTGACGCCGCACGGCACGCTGATGTCGGTCGGCCTGCATCACGGCGACGCCAGGCAGGTCTACTTCGCGGCGCGCTATGGCGAGGTGTTCGGCACTCAGGACGGCGGCGAAAGCTGGCTTGAAATGCCGCTGCCGCAAGGCGTGCAACACATCTACGCGCTCGCTTGCGGGTAGGCTGCTAGAGCAGATTCGATGACGGATCATCGCGCGGTCGCGCACCTCTCGACCGAACTCGGGTTTACCCGAGTTCGGCAGCAAGCTGGCCGAAGTCGGATAAATCCGACTTCGGCTGGGAGAGGTGAATCGCCCCTGCGTCAACGTTACCGAAAGATGCTCCAAATCGGAGGGGAGGACAACATGGTTGGAAAGCATCGGAATCCCATGACGCGGGCCGCCGCCGCGGTCGGTGTTCTTGTGCTGGCGATGATGTTGTTGACGGGAGGTGCGAGCCAGGCGCAGGACAAGACTAATGTCATGAAATTCACCCAGCCGACGTTCAACGATCCGACCTATCA
>CATPCO010000273.1 GCA_955652925.1 uncultured Xanthobacteraceae bacterium
GAAAGCTTCGAAGACGAGGCGACCGCGCGCGTCATGAACGACCTCTTCGTGAACATCAAAGTCGATCGCGAGGAACGCCCCGACATCGATCAGATCTATATGTCGGCGCTCCATCACCTTGGCGAGCACGGCGGCTGGCCGCTGACCATGTTTCTCACGCCCGAGGGTGAGCCGTTCTGGGGCGGCACCTATTTTCCCAAGACCACCCGTTACGGGAAGCCTGCGTTCGTGGACCTCCTGCGAGAAGTCGAGCGCATCTTCCGCGAGAACCCGCAGGGCGTGGAGCAGAACCGCAGCGCGCTGATGGCGCGGCTATCGGAGCACGCGCGCCCGGCGGGCGGCGTGGTGATCGGCGAGGGCGAGCTCAACCGCCTCGCCAGCCAGATCGCGGGGATGATCGATCCCGTTCACGGCGGGATGCGGGGCGCCCCCAAGTTCCCGCAGCCCATGATGCTCGAGTTTCTCTGGCGCGCGGGACTGCGCACCCACGACGAGCGCTATTTTGCCCTGGTCGAGCTTTCGCTCGCTCGCATGGCCGAGGGCGGCATATACGATCATCTCGGCGGCGGGTTCTCCCGCTACTCGGTCGATGAACGCTGGCTGGTCCCGCATTTCGAGAAGATGCTTTACGACAACGCGCAATTGCTTGAGCTGCTCGCACTTGCTCAGGCGCATTCGGGCAATGCGCTGTTTGGCGCGCGCGCGCGTGAAACCGTGGATTGGCTCGCGCGCGAAATGACGACGCAAGGAGGGGCGTTCTGCGCCTCCCTCGATGCGGACTCCGAGGGTGAGGAGGGCAAGTTCTATGTGTGGTCGGCGCTGGAGATCGAGGAGGTGCTGGGAAATGAGGACGCCGCCTTCTTTGCCGGGCATTATGATGTGACGCCGAAAGGCAATTTCGAAGGCCACAACATCCTCAATCGTCTCAAGCACTTACCGCGCAGCATGGAGGACGAGGCGAGGCTCTCGGCGATGCGTTCGGCATTGCTCGAGGCGCGCGCCAAGCGCCTGCGCCCCGGGCTCGACGACAAGGTGCTGGCGGACTGGAACGGGCTGATGATCGCGGCGTTCGCGAATGCCGGCACCTTGCTCGCGCAGCCGGCGTGGCTCGCCATGGCGGCGCGCGCCTTCCTGTTTATTGACGCGAAAATGGCGCGCGGCGACCGGCTCGGCCATTCCTGGCGCGAGGGCAAACTTCTGTTCCCGGGCCTTGCTTCCGACCATGCCGCCATGATCCGCGCTGCGCTTGCGCTCTGCGAGGCGACCGGCGAGCAGGACTACCTCGAGCGGGCGTTCACGTGGCAGGGTGCGCTCGACCGCCATTACGGCAATCCCGAAACCGGCGGCTATTTCCTCACCGCCGACGATGCCGAGGGGCTCGTGGTGCGTCCGAGCTCCACCAGCGATGACGCCATTCCCAATGCCAACGCAGTCGCGGCGCAGAACCTCATTCGCTTCGCGGCCGTGTCCGGGCAACACGCATGGCGCGAGCAGGCCGATCGCTTGTTCGAGGGGATTCTTTCCCGTGCCGGGGATAATCTGTTCGCGCACCTCGCGCTGCTCAACGCGCTCGATCTGCGGTTGCGCGCGGCCGAGATCATTGTGACCGGCCATGACGCGCGCGCAGACGAGCTCCTCGCCGCCGCCCGCAAGCTTGCGTTTCTCGACCGCATTGTGATGCGCGCATCGGACACGCTGCCCGCCTCACATCCTGCGCAGGACAAGATCAAGGCATCGAAGGAAAGCGCAGCCTTCATCTGCGTCGGGGAGCGGTGCTCGTTGCCGGTGACCCAGCCGGAGGCGATCGCAGAGCGGGCAGCGCAGATGCGGGGGTGAGGAAATTGCGCACCCGCCCCGCAGTGGGTAAACACAGCGTCGTGGAAGCAAAGAACCAGCTTTCCGAGTTGATTGACCGCGCACTCAACGGCGAAGGAGTGATCATCACTCGCCACGGTCGCCCGGTCGTCGAGCTTAAGCCGATCATGCCTCCCGTCGAGCCGATTACGCCCGCGGCTGTCGATTGGCTCGCGCAACGGCGCGTAGGACGGCGGATGCCGCGTGAGGACGCCGCCGCGCTTGTGCGCAAGATGCGTGATGAGTGGGAGCGGTGAGCGTCTATCTCAGACGCCAACGTGCTCGTTCCGTTATTTGCCATTGATCCACTTACCCAGAGGGCCGACACGGCTCTCCGGCGACTGCACGATGATCTAATCGTGAGTGATTTTTCTGGCGCCGAGTTCTCCTCCGTGATCGCGCGCCGCGTGCGAACGCGCGACCTGCGTGCCGATGAAGCGCGAACAGCGTTTGCAAACTAGCCTACTTCCCCGCTCCCTCGCCGACCAAGACGAACGGCGCCCAATAAGCGGGATAAGCGTTTTTTGGATTGGAGGCGTCGTTCATGTAGGCAAGCATGGCACGGCGCAGCGCTTCGGCGCGGCCGAGCTTGGGATCGGCGTTGAGGGTATCGAAGGTGGACGTGGTGAGGCGCGCGGCCGCGTACGAATTCACCGCCCAATGGGAGACCAGCAGCGCGCGGGCACCGGCATAGAAGAACGCACGCGCCAGCCCTGAGAGCGCCTCCGCTCCGGGCTTCTCGCCCGCAATGGTGTTGCAAGCGGAGAGCACCACCCAGTCCGCGTTGAGCTTGAGCTGCGCGACCTCGCTGGCGGTGAGGAGACCGTCGTCGAGTTCGTTCGGCGCCTTTGGCGGCGTGAGCGCGAGAGCGGGTTCGCCCACGCCCTTGATCTCGCCCGAGACAAGGCCATGGGTCGCGAAATAGACCACGCGGTAATCAGAGAGCGGCAGCCGCTTGACCGTGCTTTCACTTGCGTCGGCGCGCAGATGAATGTCGGCCGCCGCAGCCCCCAGCCCAGCAGCCACCCTCTCAAGCTCGTCCGCCGTCTCAGGCAGCCGCGGCAGACGCGCGAGCGCAGAGCGGTCGATCTCCGTGCCTTGCCAGAAAGCCGTATAGCCGCGGGTGGTTGCATCGGTTGCGCCGGCGCTGGGTTGCAAGCCTGCGGTCTTCGAATCGTTGGGATCAAAAACAGGGTCGCCGAAGCCGATCATCGGCTTGCGCTCCTGCTGCGGCGGCGCGAATTCGCGCAGGGTCTTGAGGTTGGAGACCGAGGGCAGCACGCTGACGGCCTGGCGCTTGATCAGCCAGGCCGCGTCGCGATAGCCCGCCAACTGCTCCGGCACCGCCACCGCGGGCGCCTGCGTCACCAGGAGATGGAACGGCAAGGCAGTGAGCGCGCCGGAAGGCACCACAATGAGTTGGGGTTTGTCCTTGACCAGTGCGTCAATCGGACCAAGCAGCGCGCCGTACAAGTCATGGGCCACGGCAAGATCAAACAGATTCGCATTCTGCGCGTTGCCGGGCTTGCTGGAACTTCGATCGGCGGCCTCGGGCTCAAGCCCGCGGCGAAACGCGGCGACCTTCGCCTCCAGGGCCTCTCTCCCGAGTGCGATGGGCTTCCATTCATAACTCTCCCGGGTGAGCGCGAAGACATAGCTCTCCTTGGCCCCTACTAACCAGAATACGAGCGCCTCGTCCGGCCGCAAAAGCGTCTGCACCTGTTCGACACTAAGCGGGTGCGGCTCCGCGAGCGCGGAGTATTGCGGAAATTCTCGTTCGAGCCGCTCGCTGAGTTTTGCGCGCTGGCTGTCGATCGCTGCAAGCTCCCCGCGCAGCGCTTTGGCCTTGGCAGTATCACTCGCGGAAAGGGCGCCGCTCAACGCAGCGCTCTTCTGCCGGCCGGCGGCGGCAAGGTCCTGAGCGGTGCGAGCAAGTTGCACGAGGTCGCCGGTGCGAGCAGCAAACCGGGCAGCAGTCTGGCTCAGAGCCTCGCTTGCGCTGCTGAAAGCGCTCCACTGCACGGATTCGAACACCGCGCGTGCAAGCTCAGCCTTGCGCGCAGGGTTTTGCGCGCCGAGCGCAAGGGCAACGCGCGCGAATTCCTCGCCGAGAACGGAGCTGGCCGTCGCCTTATCGCCGACGATAAAGCCGACGGTGCTTACGCCGGGATCTCCCGATGCAGCAAACAGCTGCTTGCGCTGCACGAGAATGGCGCCTGCGTGGCGCATCGCGGCGTAGGCCTCCTCAGTCCTGCCGAGCTGGAAAAGCAAACCGCCCGCCTTCGACAAGTCCACCGCGTATCCAGTGGAGTCCGGCAATTGATATTTTTCTTCGAAGAGATGCTTGTCCATTGCCAGCGCTTCGTCGATCAGCGCACTCGCTTGCGCGCCGCGGCCGCTTGCGACATAGATCTCGGCAAGAAGCAAGAGATTTGATGCCACGGAGTCGTGGCCGGCAGGGAAGAGCTTGCGAAAGATTGCCAGCGATCGCTGGAGATAGTCCGCCGCCGCGGTCTTGTTGCGATCGCGGTTGAGACCTCCGAGTTGCTGAAGACACTCAGCTGCTTCGTAGCTCGACTTGCCTTCAGCGGCCTCGGCGATGCGCAAGGC
>CATPCO010000274.1 GCA_955652925.1 uncultured Xanthobacteraceae bacterium
ATCTGGAGTTGCTTGAGGCTCTCGACAAATGTGGCGCCGGTACCGTCGACATTGGTGTCATCGTTTACAAGCGGATCACGTTCGACCGCAGCGGCGATGTGATCGCCGAAAAGCCGCAGCTTCAGATCGTCACATCTTGGGACCGGCTTCGGCAAGTCCTATTAAAGGCCATCGATCGTCAACGTTATCATTTCGGACATGTGTTCGAGCGCGTCGAGCAAGACGGCAATGGCGTCCAAGTTCATTTCGCCAATGGGCGCCGCGAGCGCGCCGATCTCATTGTCGGATGCGATGGGTTTCGGTCCAGCGTGCGCTCCTATCTCGCGCCTGAAGTGCAGCCGATCTATTCCGGATATTACATTTGGCGGGGTGCGCCTAACGAATCAGATCTCTCGCTAGAAACCCGCAAGACCATGTTTCCGTATTTTTCCTTCTTCCTAGCCGATCAGCTGCAGGCCCACGGCTACCCGATTTCGGGGGCGGACGACGAATTGCGCACTGGTCACCGGCGCTACAATTTTGGCTGGTATCGCGTGGCAGACGCTGCCAAGTTAAAACAGATGTGCGTGGACGATGACGGCCGTGAATACGAATTCGGCGTGCCACCACCACTCGTACGCAAGGATTTGGTTGCGCAGATGCGCGCCGAGGCCGAGACCCTGCTGCCGCCGCAGTACCTCGACTGTCTGCGGCACATCGATCAGCCTTTTTTCACGCCGGTTTATGATTTCTGTGCGCCGAATTTGGTGTTCGGCCGGGTGGCGCTAGCGGGCGATGCGGCCTCGACACCACGCCCCCACATGGGTTTCGGCGTATCCAAGGCAGGCACGGAGGCGCAGGCGCTCGCAGAAGCGCTTTCCACTTACGACGACATCGACCGCGCGCTTACCGTTTACAACTCGGTACGCCAACCGCTTAGCGAGCGCATCGTGTCGCACGGCCGAAAGCTCGGGATGCAGCTTGGCGTCGGGATAGAGAGCGATGAAGATCGCGGGTTCGCGAAATTGCTGCAGAGCCCCAAAGGCATCCTAGATTGGATTGCAGTCCCGAATTTCCTGGCTGCGCGCTACTAAAATGGTTTCTATTTCTATGGCTGCTCTATCGCACGAGCATCAATATAATAATACTTCCATCCTCTCGCATTGACCTTGTGCTCAGCCCAATGAAACATTGGGCGGCGAAATCGAGATTGCAGGCAAGTTCGGAGAGCGCCCGCAAGCTCGTCGGCGCCTCACTTCATCGGGCATTCCGGCGCGTAATGGTCTTCGTAGCTCACAAATACCTTCTTTACGATCTCGGTCTGGTATTTTCCGTCGGGTCGCTTGGCGACCTTGACCAGGTAGAAATCCTGGATCGGGTAATGGTTGCGGTTGAATTTGAAATTCCCGCGAACGGATTTGAAATCGGCCTTGCGCAACGCGGCGCGCACCTTGTCCTTGTCGGCAACATTGCCTTTCACCTCCTTGAGCGCGCTCGCAATCAGCATGACCGTGTCATAGGGCTGAAACGCGTAAGTCGCAGGAACGGCTCCGAACTCGCGTTCGTAGGCGGCGACGAACTGCCGGTTTTCCGGATTGTCGAGATTGGGAGCCCAATTTGCCCCGCCGAAGAAGCCTATCGCGGCGTCCTGCTGTGCCGGCAATGTGCCTTCGTCGACCGTAAACGCGGAGAGGAACGTGACCGTGTCGGCGAGACCAGCCTGACGGAACTGCTTGACGAAGTTCACGCCCATGCCGCCCGGCAGAAACACGAAAATGGCGTCAGGTTTGGCATTGGCAATCTTCGTCAATTCGGCTGAGTAGTCCAGTTGCCCGAGCGGAACGAAGACCTCGTCGACGATCTCGCCCTTGAAGTCCTGCCTGAACCCGGCCATGGCGTCCTTGCCGGCCTGATAGTTCGGCGCGATCAGGAATAGCCGCTTCATTCCGGAATCCTGAGCGTGCTTGCCCAGTACTTCATGGACCTGATCGTTCTGATAGGAGGTGACGAATAGATTGGGGCTGCATTCCTTGCCGGCGTAGCTCGACGGTCCGGCATTGGCGCTGATCAGGATCGCGTCCCGATCGACCACCGGTTTGAGGATGGCTTGCAGAATATTGGAGAAGACGGGTCCGACCACAAAATCGACCTTGTCGCGCTCGATCATGGTCTTGACCTTGTTGATTGCCAAGTCGGGCTTTAGCTCGTCATCCGCAACGATCACTTCGACTTCGCGCCCGCCCAGCATGCCGCCGAGTTGCTTGATGCCGAGATTGAGGCCATTGCGCTGCTGCTGACCGATGACGGCCGGCGGCCCTGACAAGGTCGAAATGAGTCCGATCTTGAGCTTGTCCTGTGCATCGGCAGGAGTTCCGGCGGCAGCGCACAATGCAACAGCAACGAAGGCCCGTTCGAGCAACGGCATGTCCATTTTCCCTTTTGACAGATCGTACGACCCGGGTGGATTGTTGCGCCGCCCGTCGCGTTTGGAAAGAAAAAACTTAGGAGCGCGCCGCTAAAAAATGCAGCAAATCCGGTCGCGATGCACTAGGCTCGCCAAGCCGAGAACGACAAGGTGTGGGCCATGAAACGACCCGTTGATGCGGTACTCGCAAAGCGCAAGGTGTTGGACTACTGCCTGCGCAAAGGCGCGCTCTGCGCCGGGATCGCCGATCTCGACGCGATTAACAAAGTCGCTCCGGCCGGGCATCGCCCGGCGGATTTGATGCCGAAAGTCAAATCCGTCGTTTCCATCGGGGTGGGCGGCAACACGCGAGGCGCTTGGGGCGTCTCCGCCAAGGCGCTCACCTATTTCGGCTCGACCGAGGCGCGCGCCTACAAAATCGCCTATGGTCTTGCTTTCTACATCGAGCATACGTTCGGCATTCCGGCGGTCTATTGCCCACCCGACATGGACAGCGAAGCCGGCGCGCGCGTCCCGTTCCAGTCGCTCAAGTTGCACGCAGAGCTCGCAGGTCTCGGCGCTCGCTCGCTCGCCGGAGACATCCTGCTGCACCCAGAGTTCGGTTACATGTACTATGCGTCGGCGTTCACGGAGCTCGTTCTCGCCCCCGACGAGCCGCTCAAGGAGAATCCGTGTCCGGCGCCGTCCTGCGTCGCCATGTACCGTGAGGTCGGCAAGACCCCGTGCATGAAATTCTGTCCGGTTCAGTGCCTGTCGGGCAAGCTCGACGAGCATGGCCGGCAGGCAGAAATGTACTACGACATGGCGGCGTGTGCCGAGATGAGCCAGCAATTCGAGGCCATGCCGAAGGTGCTGGCGAAAGCCATGCGCGAGCACGATCCGCAGGATTTTGACGATCTCCTCGCGCTCGAGAGCAAGCTCCTCTTCTACAAACTTTCGACCGGCTCGCATGCCATGTTCGGGCAATGTTTCGAATGCATGCGGGTGTGTCCGATTGCGACCAAGGCGCCGCTTGCGGATCCGATCCTGCGCAGCGAGGCGGCGCGCGCGAAGCCGGACGCCGCGGCGCCGCACAAATAGCGAGAAGCGCTCGTGCCGGCGCACAAATATGGCGTCACCGAAGGCATGATTGCCAGCTATGGCGATCTCGTCTTTCGTCTCTCGAATAACATCCAGATCCGGCGCGGCGACCCGATCCGTCTCAAGCAATTCGATATCATCGAGCGCGAGCGCGCTGATCTGGGCATGTCTGACGAGCAGATCGGCACGCGATTGGGACTTTCGCTCGAACAGGCGCGCACCATCCGCATCATCATGGAGCATCGCCGGTTTCGCACCGACCATTATCAACGTATTCTGGCTTTGGGGGCGGGCAAGCGATATCGGGACGAGCGTTACTTGAGCCCGGAACAGCGCTTCGCCCTGGGCCCCGAGGCGCAGCGCCTGCGCGAAGGCGTTGGATTTGCGCCCGCGCACGTCCAGCGCATGCTCCAGCAGGGCTGTTGGAACGGGGACACCGTGCCGCGCTGGCTATCGCGGGCTGTGCGCGAGACGCCTGACAAGCCCGCCATCATCGCGCCGGACACGACATTGAGCTACCGCGAAACCTTTCGGCGTTCGGAGCGTCTTGCGCGCGCCTTCACCGCGCTCGGGCTGCGCAAAGGCGATGTCATCGCCATCCAGCTTGCGAACGTGCCCGAGTTCATGCTCACGTATTTTGCGGCCGCGATGATGGGCGCGGTTCTCGCCCCCATGCACATGCCCTATCGCGCGCGCGAAATGGCGCCGTTGCTGCGCCATGCGAAGGCGCGCCTTGCGATCTGCGGCCCTGCGGTCGGCGACCATGTTCCGGCAGAAATGTTCCTGGCGTTGCGCAAGGAGGTCGACAGTCTGTCACATGTCGTGCCGGTCGAATCGAGTAGCGCCCGCGCTCCAACATTGCAGCAACTGATCGACGCCGGCCCGTTCGAAGACATCCGCAACCCGGGCGTGGCATCCGATCCGGCAATCCTCTGCTTCACGTCCGGGACCTCCGATGCCCCGAAGGCCGTGGTGCACAATTCCTACACCATGCTGGCGAACAACCGCCTTTGCGCTCCGCTCTACGAGCTTGCCAGCAACGATATCCTGTTGAGCGCGGCGCCGTTCACCCACGCCTTCGGTATCTGCATCATCAATTTCGCGCTTTCGGTCGGGGCCACGCAGTTGCTGTTGCCTGCGTTTCGGCCCGACCTGCTCGTGCAGACAATCGTGCAAGGCCGCCCCACCCTGCTGTTTGCAGCGCCTGCCCACATCGCCGCCTGTCTGCATGCCGGCCTCATCGATCAGGCTGACTTGTCGTCATTGCGCTTTGCCACGATCTCGGGTTCCGTGTGCACGCCACAACTTGCGCGCACGCTGCAGGAGCGGATGCCTACTGGTAAAGTCATGCAAATGTGGGGAATGACCGAGTTGTTCATGGGCCTCAATACGCGGCCGGACGACGCCGACTCGGTGCGGTTCGGATCAGTCGGTCGGCCAACCCCGGGGATGGAGCTGCGAATTGTGGATGACAGCGGGCGACCCGCTGAGGACGCTCAGTCCGGCGAATTGCACATCCGCGGCCCCTCGGTATTCGCTGGATATTACGACAACACGCTGGCCAACGATGGCGCATTCGTCGACGGCTGGTTTCGCACCGGCGACCTCGGCGTGCGCGATAGCGAGGGCAATTTCCGGATCACGGGGCGCCGCAAGGATCTCATCAATCGCGGCGGCATCAAGATCAATCCCGCCGATGTAGAGGTGCTCATCGACAAGCATCCGAAGGTGTTGCAGTGCGCGATCGCGCCAATGCCCGACGAGATCATGGGCGAGAAGGCGTGTGTGTTCGTCGTGCCGCGCAACGCAGACGGCGTGACGCTTGCTGAGATCTGCGAGTGGCTGCAAAGCAACGGCGTTGCCAAGATGAAATGGCCGGAGCGCGTCGAGCTCATCGGCGCGATGCCCATGACGCCGACCCGCAAGATCATCAAGGGACTGCTGCGGCCGCGCGCTTAGGCTCGCGTGGAATAATAAAGGGAGGAAGACATGACCGGTCACATCAGCCGCCGCAAAGTCATTGCCGGCGCCGCGGCGTTGTCCGGCGCGAGCGCGTTTCCGCTGCCGTCGATCGGTCAGGGTGCACCGATGAAGGTCGGCCTGCTCACGGTCAAGACCGGACCGCTCGCCGCCGGAGGACTTCATGCCGAGGAGGGCATCACGACCTTCCTGAAGGACAAGAACTTCGTTCTGTCCGATCGCAAGATCGAGCTCGTGGTGGGGGACACCGGCGGAAATCCGGCCGGCGCCAAAAGCAAGGCGCAGGAGCTGGTCGAGCGCGATAAGGTCAATATCATCCTGGGCCCGTTTGCCGCTTTCGAGCTGCTCGCCACGCGCGACTATCTCGCGCAGGCAAAAATGCCGACTTTGGCATTCGCCGGCGCCGAGGACGTCACTCAGCGCAAGGGCAACGCCTACCTCACCCGCACGTCCTACACGTCGGCGCAAACGCTCTATCCGCTTGCGGACTACGTCCGCAAGGAAATGAATGTGGGCACCGTGACCAGCATGGCGGATGATTTTGCTTTCGGTTACGAGCAGATCGGCGGCTTCCAGCGCGTGCTCGAAGACGAAGGCGGCCGTTTGATCAGGAAACTATGGTCGCCGCTCAACACCGCCGATTACGCGCCCTACATCGCGCAAATCCCGGACGGTGATGCGGTGTGCGTGGGCCTTGCGGGCAGCAACCCGATCAAGTTCATCAAGCAGGCGCGCGGCCTCGACATCAAGCCCAAGCTCGTCGGGGGATCGACCACCGCCGACGACAGCATCATCAATGCCTACGGCGACGAGCTGGAGGGCTTCATCAATAGCAATCCTTATTCGCTCGACAGGGAGAGCGAAGCAAACCAGCGTTTCATTGCGATGATGCGCAAGAACTACGGCGATGACGTGCGGATCGGCCACTACGCCGCTTGCTTCTACCTTGATGGCCAGGTAATCGAAGCGGCGCTCGCCAAGACCGGCGGCAAGACCGACGATCCCGACGCGTTCGTCAAAGCGGTGCGTTCCGTCACGCTCGCCGACACGCCGCGCGGGCCGATCAGCTTCGACGATCACGGCAATGTGGTGATCGACGTCTATGTCCGCCGGAGCGAGAAGAACGCCGGCAAGATGGTCAACAAGACCATCAAGACCTACCACAAGGTCAGTCAATTCTGGACATTCGACCCGAATTGGTTTTTGCAGCAACCGGTCTATTCGCGCGACTACCCGCCGATGAAGAGCTGACCTTGCCGGGCTTTTGTTCACAATGAGCGAGTCGGGCGCGATCCGCCGTAAACGAGACGTGGGATTGCAATGACTAGCCGGGCTGGCGTTACTGACATTCGTCACGAGGCGGATTTGCCCGACTTTATGCATCGCGCCCGCGCGCTCACAGCATTGCTCGCCGCGGCCGCGCCGGAGATCGAAAGCAAGCGAGAGCTGACGCCGGACGTCTTGGTCGCGCTGCACCAGGCAGGGCTGTTCCACATGCTGCTGCCACGCTCGCTCGGCGGTCACGAGGTGCCGGCGCCGGTCTATCTGGAGGTGATTGAGGAATTGGCCAAAGCCGACGCCAGCACCGCCTGGTGTGTCGCGCAAACCTCGGTCTGCTCCACCATCGCGGCGTCGCTCAAGCATGAGGTTGCCTGCGAGATTTTCGGCAAGGATTCGCGCGCGCTGCTCGCTTGGGGGCCGCTCGGCAAGTCCAGCAAGGCCGTTCGCACGAAGGACGGCTTTCGCCTGACCGGCACATGGCATTACGCCAGCGGCAGCCGGCACGCGGCTTGGCTCGGCGGACACTGTCAGGTCTTTGACGAAAACGCCGCGCCGACGGTGGACGCCGACGGCAAGCCGCTCGAGATCACCGCAATCTTTCGCAAGGAGCGCGCCTCGTTCACCGATGACTGGCATGTGATGGGGCTCAAAGGAACCGGTAGCGATTCCTATGCGGTGACCGATTTGTTCGTGCCGAGCGAATTCTGCGTGACCTCGTTCGGACGCAACCCGGCCGAGCGACGGGAGCACGGACCACTCTATCGGTTCACCGTGTTTCAACTGTTCGGCGCGAGCTTTGCCGGCGTCGCGCTCGGCATCGCACGCGCCATGCTCGATGCTTTCGTCGAGCTTGCCAAAGGCAA
>CATPCO010000275.1 GCA_955652925.1 uncultured Xanthobacteraceae bacterium
CACCGTGATCAAAATTTTTCTAGGCCGCTGATGCGAGTCTCGGATAAATATGTGAGGGACCTCGTCTCCTAGTGACAAACTCACCGGCGAGCTCGGTAAAGTGATTGAGGCCACACAGATCGGCGGTCGTCGGTCGGATCGTCTTGTGGCGGGAAAATTATCACCGGACAATTTTGGACTTTTGCAACAATATCGGCACGACTCGGAAGCGCTTGGCTGCGCGAACCGCTTCGGCTAACTGGGGTGAAGCGGACAGCAATGCTGCGGCGCGGTAATGCGTGCAAGTGACTCTGAACCGACATAAGCGGGGATATTTTGCTGCGATGCACAGGCGCCCTCATCGTCCAATGATGTGCTAGATTGTGGGCCTCGTTCGAGGGCAACTCATGCGACGGCGCGAGTTCATCACCCTCATCGGCGGCGTGGCGACGGCATGGCCGATTGCAGCACGCGCGCAAACCTATCCATTTAGGCCGATTACCATGGTAGTGCCGGCTGCCGCGGGGGGGTCATTCGACGTCATCGGCCGAATCCTTGCGGTCCGTATGAGTGAAATCCTGGGCCAACAGGTAATCGTTGAGAACACGACCGGTGCCGCCAGTATAATCGGGGTCAATCGAGTCGTGAATGCCGCGCCAGATGGCTATACGCTTCTGTTCGGCAGCATCGGTACGCATGCCTATAATCAGACGATCTATAAAAGGCCGCGATACGACGCAACCGCCGATTTCACGCCAGTCGCGCTGTTCGCTGAACAACCCATGGTGCTGATTACACGCAACACCTTTCCTGCCAATAACCTTCCGGAGTTCATCGACTACGTGAAGAAAAATGGTGCGAAGCTGCAATTCGGTTCAGCAGGAGCTGGGACCACGACGCATCTTGGCTGCGCGCTGCTCAATGCAGTTATTGGCGTAAAAGTCACGCATGTTCCGTATCGAGGTGGCGGCCCGGCCGCGAATGATTTGATTGGGGGACAGATCGATTATATGTGCCTCAACATGGGCAGCGCGGGTACTCTGATCATAGGAAAGCAGGTAAAGGCTATTGGGATGCTGTCGCGTAATCGCTCGCCGCTCATGCCGAATTTGGCAACCGCTCACGAGCAGGGACTTGTCGACTTCGACGTCGTGACCTGGAACGCATTTTTCCTTCCGAAAGGCGCGCCCTCACAGGTCGTCAAGAAGCTCAACGACGCAACGAGCCAAGCAATTGATACTCCGGCGATTAAAAGCCGCCTCCATGAGCTCGGGGTCACAGTCGTTGCGCTCGAGCGCAGATCGCCGGAATACCTCACCAAGTTTGTAGTCGATGAAATCGTGCGATGGGCGGGACCAATCAAGGTGAACGGGCTTCAGGTGGATTAACGCCCTACGCTCCCCTGCAGCTACTGAAGCAAGCGAGAGGGCAAATAGAGGCCCCCTCTTTCGATCATTCCCCGGAAGCGTTTGCTGCACTGCATGAGACCGCTTTTGTGCACCAAGGAGACCTACGAATCACTTCGGCGGCCGTCTGCTCATTGAGGTGAAGCTGACTCAGTGACCGGCCAGATGGACACAGAGGCGCAAAACGCTTCGACATCGGCTCGATAAGCGTGTGCGATGGCCGACAACGCCCCTGGGTCTCTAGCGAATTTCACGTTGCGGCAGCGCGTGCAACGAACCAGGCGGCCCGCCGCGCCCAGCGCGGATGGATCAGCCCGGTATTTGGTCGCGCATTTCGAACAAGTGATCAGCATCGTCGAATCGAGGCAGTCAACGTTGAGCTCTTGGAGCAGTTAAGTCCGCGTTAATCGCGGCTCAAATGCTTAACGCGAGCAACTCAACCGCGGCAATCCCAAGTGCCAGCACTAGGAGTGCTATCGGATCGCTTTCGAGCCAAGTACGCATGATATTCTTCATATTCTTCTCCACGCTGCCAATCGTGTCGGACATGGCTATTCAACTACTTGCGTGACAATGGTTCATTAGGGTTATCGACTCGTTACCAGCTCTCAGCAGTTGACTTGAAACACAGAGAAAGAAATGTGAGCGTTGCGGAAATACCACTTGAGCCCCCGGTGACGGCGACAGGCAGGGTCTGGTCGCCAGTAATCGGATACGATCAAAGTGTGGTAACGTCCTCACCACATGGGCACGACCCCACAACGCCAGCAGCAGCAATGAAATTCATGCGGCATTCGCAACCATGGCGCGTGAACGGCCCGACCCCTTCTTTCTGGGCAGCGATCCGTTCTGGCTCACTGCGGCTTCATGCTGTTCGACAGCGCGATCAGGTTCTGCGGCGAGACGTGGATGGCGCCGCCGCGCGGACTGTCGATGTCGGCGATCAGGAAGATCGAGATCGATACGACGATCGGCAGCACCAGCGCGAACGGACTGGTGCGGCGCTCGCCGTAGCCGAGCAGCAGGTTGCAGGCGAGCGCGATCAGCCCCATCAGTCCCCAGGCCGCAACCGGTATGCGGTTCCACCAGGCGGCCTGGGTATAGCCTTGCGAGTTCAGCACGTCGTTCATGCCGGAAACCACGAGCGCCGTCACCGGCGTCTGCTGCGGTGTCACCGCGCCCACGACCGAGGACCAGAGCTCGCCCTGCAGCTCTGCGGTATCGGCGTTGACGCGGCCGACCTGGCTCTGGTCGCGGGCGAGATAGAACGCGATGCGCTGGTCGGTGTACCGCTTCAGCAGCTCGCGCACCTTCGCGGCCGCCTCGGCCGGCACGAAATCGGCGCGCACGTATTCGGTGCCGATCGCGTTGGCCTCGGCTTCCTCCCGCCATAGGCCGCCAGCCACTGCGCGACGAACGCGACCACCAGGACGACGAAATAAGAACATGAAGTATGTCGGCGATCTCGTTCAGAAAACCGAGGCAGAAATACTCGGCATTCCCTATTTGGGGCAAGACGCGCTCGATGAGATCAAAGAAGCCCTCGCTCAAATTGGGCTTCACCTCAACATGGATGTGCCCGGTTGGCCTCCGGATGATATCGAGGACTTGGCTAAGCGCTTATTACTGAAGAGCACTCGCTGAGGGCTTCCAGCAAAACATGGCGTGCGGTGCATGAGTTCGGTTTTGGCACTACCCAGCCGAGTCGTCGGCTTGAAATAAGGTCTGCTGACTGGGGTGAAGCGGAAGCACTGAACACGCGCTGTTAAAGGGCGCAGAGCAAACCTGCGCCGCGACATTGACCGTAAACTGCGCCAATCACGCTGTATGTAACACTGTTGTGACAAGCTACCGTGAATTGCAGGCATGCAAATAACGCAATTAATTTGATCGTATCAACGTTGACAATGTCATCGGGGTATCATCAAGGTATTTCATAGCGGAGACAACGGTTAGTGCTCCGAGCGACGTGCGCGGGTGATCGCCACGGAAGGGATGCGCCTGGTTAGGGCCTCCGTCTCTACCTTTCTACTGGACGGAAGAATCGACGAGCTGTTCCAGCGGATGACAGTCTCCGCATGGCATCGCAATGCGCCTCACGGAGGTGCCGAGGCCGCAATTCTTTGTTTTATGCACTGATCAACTGACGAGGGCATGCAATGGGCATCATCAGCTGGATCATACTCGGCCTGATCGCCGGGTTTATCGGAAGCAAGATCGTCAATAGGCAGGGGCAGGGTTTCTGGCTCGATATTGCGCTTGGAATCGTCGGTGCTCTCGTCGGCGGATTTCTGTTTGATCTGTTCGGGGCATCGGGGGTCACCGGCTTGAACATCTACAGCATGATTGTCGCAGTCGTGGGCGCAGTCGTGGTGCTGCTGATCTACAACTCAGTAACAGGCCGCCGACGCGCCTGATCACAGTAGGGGAGGTACAACTCGAAGAAAAAGGAACGGAAGCAATGGCAGGATTGGAAGATACACTGCGCAAGACAGTTCCTGGTGGCAACATAGGCAAGCCGCTGATGCTTGCACTTCTCGCCCTGCTGGCCTCGGGCGCTCTGTTTGGGAAACGCGATGTAGGACCCTCGGCAAGCACCGGAACCCGACCGACCTCCGATCAAGGCGACGGTGGTCTGCTCGGAGGTCTAGGCGAGTTAGTGGAAAAGCTGCAGAAAGGCGGGTTGGGCAACGCAATTAACTCCTGGATCGGCACCGGCCAAAACCAGCCGGTGTCACCTGGTCAGCTGGG
>CATPCO010000276.1 GCA_955652925.1 uncultured Xanthobacteraceae bacterium
ACCGAATACGGATCGTGTCCTATTGCTCGCCCCGCGGCCATCGGTGCATCACCTGTGCTCGCGCACAGTCCTGATCACTTCATTCGCGAGCAAGTTCCGAATGTTCTCTGGAAGGGTGATGCCAACCAGTTGCCACCGCCACGCTAGGAGCTGGAAGGTTAGGTGAAACCGATTGGGCATCGGCAGGATAGTGGGCGCGGACACTTCAAATCGGCCAATCCCATAGTGAGACGCGGAAAAAATCTGCCAAGCAGTTCCGAGCGTTTCGGTGCTTATCCCGATATTGCCGGACGGCGGAGGCTCTGGGATGACGCCAATTGGCCAGCCCGCCGCCAGAAGGTCAGAAACTGCTTGGGGCGAAACCAGCTTGCTGATAGCCGGATCGGCAATCGAGAGGCCGACCACCACCGCCTGCTGTGCAAGAGGACTGGCTTGGATCCCAAGCATTTGCACGTAGGCGGATACAATCTGTTCTGTAAGTGATGCGCGCAGTCGGCCAAAATTCACATGATGCACCACCGTATTTACGTCGCGCGCATCGATGGCCCGAACCAGAGCGATTAAGTCATAGAGTGGCCAAGTCACGTAGCCGGTCCAGAGCAAGCCGACAACAACAAGGGCTAATAAGGTCTTGCGCATGAATCACTCTTGGCGGCGGCGGGGTCGCCTGCAATGGTGCTCCCTATCAGCCCTCGTGGTCGCTAGGACAAACTGGCGCGGGTATACCTGTGGGTTCGGCTGGCGAGGACGCATGTGATAGAAATACTGTCCGGTAACCAGCGCCGCCGGTTCGTTGCTAACCGCTAGCCATGCCTGCGTAAAGTGGGCTTGGTTGATATCGTCCGGCGCACCTGGACCGCCCATTCGCGTGGGCACCCATCCCGGCTGAATCTCGTCCTCGGTCAGAACACGCCTGGGCTCGCGGTAGCCGATTCCCACGTTGTGAATCACAGCATCAAAACGGCCCATTCCATTAAGTTGCTCGGCCATCCGCTGCAGATCCTTTAGGCGTGACGCATCACCAATTACGGCCTCAGCCGCAGCGGGTACGGCAGTCTTCGCGTCAGCTGCTCGTCGCTCATCACGAGCATGCAGAACGACTTGGTGCCCCTGCTCAGCCAGCAAGCGGCCGGCCATCAACCCAAGACCCGCGGATGAACCTGTAATAAACACTCGAGACATATTCGCAAATCGACTTTTATCAAATGGTCAGCCCGGCCATAAGGGGGGCGCCCCCGGTGAAGGTCGAAAATACCTTCAGACAATGTTCCCTTTACTTGATGCACCAGCGTCGATAGTGATCACCGTGCCAGTAGTATACGCCGACAAATCTGAAGCCAGGAACGCGACCATGTGGGCAATTTCCTCGGGCTTTCCAGCGCGACCGAACGGCAGAGGTTTGTAGAGCTCTCGCCATCGCTCCGGATCTCCGAGCCGATCCTGAGCGCGCTTTTTCATGATAGTTTCGAGCCGTTCGGTAGCGATGGGACCTGGATTGATGCCCACGACACGAATGTTATCGGCAGGTGATGCTGAACCGATTGCCTTGGTGAACGCCATGAGGGCTGCGTTGCCGGTAGAGCCCGCTATGTAGCTCGCTTCTAGTCGCTCGCCAGCCACACCTATAATGTTAATGATGACGCCGCCGCCGCGTTTTTTCATTGCGGCGTAAAATGCGCGCGTCATGTTGACGTAACCGAAGACCTTTAATTCCCACGCGTCGCGCCAGCGCTTCTCGTCGATTTCGCTAAGACCGCCTGCTGGGATGGCGCCGGCATTGTTAACCAGAATATCGACGGCAGGATGTGCCGCAACCAATTGGTCGACCGAAGAACTTCTCGAAACATCGAGTGCGCGAGTTATCACGGATACTTTTGACGTTTTGGTGAGAGACTGCCTGGCGACGTCCAGCGCTGCGGCCGTGCGTGCTACGAGGATCAAGTTGCAGCCTTCATCCGCCAATACGGCTGCGGTCGAGAAACCGATTCCTTTGGAAGCGCCGGTGATCAGAGCTGTCCGACCACGAATCTTCAGATCCATTCGCTCACCTGAATTTTTTGTCCCATCGTCTAATGGCCGGATAGGGAGCGGAAATAGGAGAGGAGCTGATCAACAGGCACGACATCAGCATATCGAACTGGTAGGAATGAGTCAGCGGGTATGCAAGCCATTTAACAACCGGCTGCCCGCTGCCCGACGGGACCAGGGCTCGGTTCGGGTCGTGTGTCACGAGGTATCGCCGGCCCAAACGGCGATTGTGGTGAGCGTGCCTTGCGACACCAATAAATTTGGTGCAGCGTTCGCCACAAGAATTTGGGGACGCGACAGTATGTCCGAAGTGGCCAAGCCGACAATTGTCATCCCGGATGACATCGGCCGAGCATTCAAGTCTTCCGGGAAGATTGGACGGTTATCTAAGGATGCAGCTCTTATATTTTATGAGGAGAGAGCTATGAATGAGGCGGAGCTGATTGAACGCATTCGTCCGGCCAACATCGTTCTCTCGTTTCGCCCGGCGTTCACGAAGTTTCCAAAATCAGTTCTCGACGGCGCCCCCAATCTTCGGATGATCTGCAGCTCCGGCACCGGCGTCGAGGATATTGCCGTAAGTGAGGCAACCGCCCGTAAGATCGCGGTCGCGAACGTGCCAGGACCGTCGAACCGCGCCGTCGCGGAACATTGCCTCGCGCTGCTGTTCTCGGTTGCGCGCGCAGTTCCGTCACAAGACCATGCGGTACGCCGCGGCGAATGGAAGGCAATCCAGGGTATCGAGCTTGGCGGAAAGACGCTTGGCATCGTCGGCGTGAGCGGCATTTCCTCCGAGCTTGCGCCGATCGCCCGCGGGCTGGGGATGAATGTGATCTCCTGGTCGCGCAACAACGATACGGGGCGCGCCGCCGCGATCGGATCGCAGGCGGTGTCGTTCGATGAGCTCCTTGCGAGCGCCGACGTGATCTCGCTGCATGTGCGCCTCAGTGACGAGACACGCAATATGATGGGTGCGCCTGAGTTTGCTCGCATGAAGCGAGGCGCGATCGTAATCAATACCGCCCGCGGCGGCCTGATTGACGAAGATGCGCTCGTACATGCTTTGAACA
Organism: uncultured Xanthobacteraceae bacterium; assembly: GCA_955652925.1. Taxonomy (GTDB): domain Bacteria; phylum Pseudomonadota; class Alphaproteobacteria; order Rhizobiales; family Xanthobacteraceae; genus VAZQ01. The sequence continues at coordinate 3,099 of CATPCO010000276.1, forward strand.
GCGGGCAGGTTGCCGGTGCGGGTCTCGATGTATTCGCGCGCGAGCCGCTGCCCGCTGGTCATCCGTTCCTCACAATGGAAAACATCGTGATGACGCCCGTATCGGCATGGAGCACAGTGGATGCATCCGCGCGAATGATCAACCAAAGCATTGAGAACGTCGCGCAGTTTCTCGCAGGCGCGCCGGTGAACGTTGTGAATCCAAGTGCGCTGAGCACGTAATTAAGGAGCGTGGGGAAAGCAGATGCGTATCGCTCGTTACTGGGACCCGGCCGCGAATGCCGCAAAATACGGAGTTGTCGAAGGCGAGATCGTTCGCGAACTCGCCGATCATCCATATCGCGGGATTGTGACTACTAGCAACATGCGCCCGCTCGCGGTCACGCAACTGCTGGCGCCATGCGAGCCGACCAAGATCATTGCGGGCGGAGCAAACTATCATGGACACCTGAAGGAAGTTGGCCTGCCGGTCCCGACTATCCCAGTGTTCTTTCTCAAACCCCCGACAGCGCTCATCGGGCCCGGACAGGCGGTGATCTATCCGCCTCAGACACAGAAGCTCGAATACGAGGGTGAACTCGCCGTCGTAGTGAAGAGCCCGATGCGCAATACGCCACCAGGCGAAGTGTTGAAGAACCTGCTCGGCTACACCTGCGTGAATGATGTGACGGCGCGCGATATTCAGGTGATCGGTGGCAACCTCTTGCATCTGTGTCATTCCAAATCGTTCGACACTTTCTGCCCGACTGGACCGTGGGTGGAGACCGATCTCGACGCGCATTCGCTTGACATCGAGCTACGCATCAACAACGGGGTGCGCCAGAAGAAGACCAACACCAGCGATATGATCTTCCCCGTCGAGGAGATGGTGAGCTACTTCTCGAAAGTGATGACGCTGCTGCCGGGCGACTTGATCCTTACCGGCGCGCCGCCCGGAATCGGCGCCATGAATGTCGGCGATACCGTCGAGGTCATCATCCAGGGTATTGGAACTCTACGGCATACGGTCGCCGCAGGCGCGTCGTGAGCGTCTTTGCGCAACTTGCCGTCAACGGAACCGTTGCGGGCAGCGTGTATGCGCTGGTCGCGGTTGGCTTCGCACTAATCTTCACGGCCAGCCGGGTGTTTCATTTCGCTCATGGCGGCGTCTATACGTTCTCGGCCTTCGCCGGCTACACCGCGCTAGTGACATTCAAGCTTGGGCTCGTGGCGGGGTTCCTCGCTGCCATCCTCCTCGCTGCGCTGATCGGCGTGCTCATCAACATTTTTCTCTATGAGCCGATGAAGGCGGGCGGCGTGTCACCCTTCGTTGCGATGATCTCATCATTCGGGGTGCTGATCATCATCACGCACGTCACAGCAATTATCTGGGGTTCGAACCCGGTCGTGATTTCGCGCGGTGGACAGGCAACGATCTACCGCCTCGGTTCGATCTACACCACCGACGCACAAATTCTCATCATCGGCTTCGCAGCGGCATTAGCGATCGCCCTATTCGTCTTCTTTCGCTGCACGCGCTTGGGCATCGCGATCCGTGCGATGGGCAACGACTCCGAGCTTGCTGAAGTCGTCGGCATGTCGGCGAAGCGGCTGCGCAACATCAGTTTTCTGGTCGGATCGGCGCTAGTCGGTGTCAGCGCCATGCTGATTGGGTTGAATGTTGGCATCATCGACTTCAACATGGGGATGGACATCATCCTGATGGCGACCGTCGCAATGATCATCGGCGGCCTCGGCAACGTCGGTGCGGCGGCGTGCGGAGGTTTCGTGCTTGGCATGATCCAGAACATTGCCATCTGGAAGATCGAGTCGAAGTGGCAACTTGCGCTGTCCTTTGCAATCCTGATCATCGTGCTTTTGTTTCGGCCGAGCGGCCTGTTCGGCGAGAAACGTCCGGCAGTGGGTCTTTGATGGAATATGTCGTCTACATCGGCACGTTGATCGCGATCTACGCGACATTGACCATCTCACTCAATCTTCTGGTTGGCTACACCGGCCTTATCTCGATCGCGCAGGCCGCGATCTACGGCGTCGGCGCCTATGTCACCGCACTGGTCGCGTTAAACTTCACCCATGATCTTCTGATCTCATTCCTGCTCGCGTCAGTCACGGGCGTTCTGGTATCACTTGTCGTTGCTCTGCCCTCGCTACGGCTAAATAACGAATACTTCCTAATCGCCACGATGGGATTTCAGGCGATCATCTTCAGCTTGTTCATGAACCTAGAGATTACGGGCGGCCCCTCCGGCTTATATGGTATTCCACACCCCACCCTGTTCGGATACATGATCCGCACCAGCCTCGAGAAGTTCCTGGTCGCGGTTGCGCTCGCGATATTGTGCTACGTACTGGCCCTACGCATCACCAATGCGCCGTTCGGCCGCCTGCTGCGCGCCGTGCGCGAGGATCAGACTGCCGTCGCTGCGCTTGGCAAGAGCGTGTTCACGATCAAATTCTCGGTCTTCATCTTTTCAGCGACTTTCGCCGCAGCGGCGGGCACGATCTACGTCTACTCGCTGACCGCGATTGATCCGGTTGCCTTCGACCTCGACGAGTCGGTTTTCATTATCACTCTCGTGATCGTCGGCGGTACCGGCAGCCTGAACGGCTCGGTGCTCGCTGCGGCGCTTCTGATCCTGCTGCCCGAGGCGTTCAAGTTTCTCGCGATCCCCGAGGCGATCGCACCGCAGCTACGGCAAGTCCTATACGGGCTGCTGCTCGTGTTTTTCACGCGCTATCGCCGCCAAGGCCTGATCGGCGAATTCCGCGACGTGTTGAAATAGCAAGAACCCGGATGGCGGTCGGCGGCACACTCCTGAAGCTTGAGGCGTTGTCGAAGTCCTTTGGTGGCTTGCGTGCCGTCAACAATCTCTCATTCGAGGTGAAAGCCGGGACGATCACGAGCCTGATCGGCGGAAACGGTGCTGGCAAGACCACCGCGTTCAATCTTATCACCGGCAATCTTGCACCTGATGCGGGGCACATCGCGTTCCGCGACACGCGCATCGACGGCCTCCCGCCACACAAGGTGGCGCGTGCCGGCATTGCACGCGGTTTCCAGGAGTTGCGGCTATTCAATCGCTTGAGCGCCCGCGACAACATCGAGGTCGCGATCCCCGGTCAACGCGGCGAGGGCCTCGTGCGCGCGCTGATCGGCGGTCGCGGGCTCCGCAAGGAACGCGACGCGACAACCGCGCGGTCCGGTGCACTCTTGAGAGAGCTGATGATCGAGTCGCAAGGCCATGCTCTCGCCGAGCAACTTTCCTACGGCCAGCAGAAACTTCTGAGCCTTGGCCGTCTGCTCGCCACAGAGGCCGAACTGCTGCTGCTTGACGAGCCAACATCGGGCCTCAGCCCCGACATGATCAACGATTTCTGTACCCGCATGCGCGCGCTGACGAAAGTCGGCAAGACGATCCTGCTGATCGAGCACAACGTCGAGATCGTCATGCAGCTCTCCGACTGGGTCGTGGTGATGCATCAGGGGACAATGATCGCGGAAGGCAAGCCCGAAGACGTGCGGAACAACGTCACCGTCATGCACACCTATCTCGGCATCACGTCGTGAGACGCGCATGCTGAACGTCGAAAAACTAGATGCGTTCTACGGCAAAAAACAAGTGCTGTTTGGCATTGATATAGCGCTTGCCGGGCGGCGCATAGCGGCGCTAATCGGTCCGAACGGAGCCGGAAAGTCTACGGTGCTGCGCGCCATGTTCGGGCTTGGTCCGGTGCGTGAGGGAACGATCCGCTTCAACGACAGGGACTTGAGCCGCGCGGCACCGCCGCAGAACATCGCGGCCGGCATCGCTTATGTGCCGCAGGGCGCGCGCGTGTTTCGCGATCTGACCGTGTTCGAGAACCTCCGCATGGGTGGC
>CATPCO010000277.1 GCA_955652925.1 uncultured Xanthobacteraceae bacterium
GGCACGCTGTAGGCCGGGCAGCGTTCGGCGGGAGTGAATTTGCCGGACGATTGCGCGTTGAACACGTAGTGCCGGTCGCAAACATCAACCTTCGGCTCGAGCCGCGTGACCTCGAAATGATCGTAGCCCTGCTTGAGCATTCGCCAGAAAGCCATGTGCGGCGAGTCGCGATGCCGCGCCATGTTGGTTGGCGTCATGCGGAACGGGTAGGCCTGGACCTGGAATGATTTCTGTCCGCCGAAGAACGCCTCGCGCGCGAGCGCGTAGATTTCGGCAATCTGCTCGTCGGTCATGGCGTAGCAGCCGGCAGAGGCGCAGTCGCCGTGGATCATCAGGAACTGGCCGGTTCGCCCGTTCGCCTGATCGTAAGCATTGGGAAATCCGGTATTGATGGCGAGATAGTAGTTGGAATTCGGATTCATCAGGCCGGGCGTGATCGGATAGATGCCCTCGGGGGCTTGCCGGTCGCCCTGCTGGATCTTCGGGCCCAGATCACCCGACCAGCGACAGATGGGATAGGTCCTCAACAGCGCGAACCGCCCGCTCTGATCGGTCTTCCAGACTTCGAGCTCTGATTCTTCCTTGAAGATGCGAACCAGGATCGGCGATTCTTTCGCCATTTTCCGGCGCTCGAGCTCGGTCAGCATCCGCTCCGAGAGTGGCTGCATGTGGCGCCCGTTCACGCCAACGGCGCTCTCGGTGTCGCAACCCGCAAGCACAATGGCAGATGCGACCGCAACGCATGCGAAAAACAAGCGCAAGACAGAGCGCAAGACAGGCTGGCTATGCAACCGCAACTCCCCCCACCCGAAAGGCTTCCCCAAGCCTCGTCCCGGCCATGGTCAGCGCCGATGGCGGGGACTTCGGGCAGCGCCATACGCCCGGACTGAGGAAAGACAAAGGCAAAGCGCGGAACTTACCGCAGCAATCGGATTCGTTGGGAAACAAAGGTTTAGTGGCCGTGTCTCGTTATGGTCCATGCGGCGGCCGCGTATTGGTTAACGCGGTGACGCCGTAGGTCACGCGGGGGATCGGCGACGCTGCGCGTCACCAATTCTCCTTATTTATCTATGACCTTTGATTCCGGGGATTTTGGGCTGGGAACCGGGGGGCCACACCTTACTCTTGTCAGATCTGAGCGTGGCGCAACTTGCGCCTCATGGGGTGCTGCACGCTCGTCGCATCGGGCGGGGCATCTCTTGGCAGAGTTGGCGTGGGTCATGACCTTCACATGGCACAAGCGGCGGCGATCATTCGGCAGCAGGGCGCGCTTGCTTTAGCGCACGCTGCAATCGGCTGGGCAGATTCCATTCGCCGGCGTGCGCTCACGCTTGGCGCTGCGGCAGCTCGTAAAAATACCAGCGTTTTCATGCTCGCGGCCGCGGCAGCGACGCTCGCATGGATCAGCTATCAAAATGGCGGACAAGCGCCGGTGGCAATCGAGCCCGTTCGCCACGAAACGATCGTGTTTCGGCAGGACGTGCAGACCGATAGTCAGCTCGAGCCAATGGAAGCTGACCAGGAAGACGAAGGAGACGCCCTTCCATCGAACTATACGCGCACTGTGCAGACGGTGCGCATTTTCAATCCCGCTCCAGCGCAGAACACCGCGACAGACGGCGAGCAGATTTCAGACGGCAAAACCCATAGCAAGAATGCTGCGAGCTCTGTTCCGGCCGGCAAGCCAATGTATCGCGGCGAAGGCATTGCATCCTGGTATGGATCCGACTTCCATGGCCACAAGACCGCGAACGGCGAGCGCTACGACATGAACGGCATCTCGGCGGCGCACCGCACCATGCCGCTGCCTAGCTATGCCCGTGTCACCAATCTGGACAATGGCCGCTCGATCATCGTGCGGGTCAACAATCGCGGGCCCTTTGTACGCCATCGCATCGTCGATCTTTCGACCGGCGCCGCCAAGGCGCTCGACTTCTACAAGAAGGGGACCACCCACGTGCGCGTCGAATTTGTCGGTCGCGCTCCGGCGGAAAGCAGCGACGACCGCATGTTGCTTGCGACCTTGCGCACCGGCACACCGGCTCCTCCGCCGGCGGAAGTGACGGTCGCGTCGGCCAACTCTGTGCCGGGTAACGATAGCAATGAAAAGGGGTCGCGCTCGAAGAGCGGCCACTGAATATTGCCAACCATTGTAATTGCGCCGCCCGCTGCTTCTGCGACCATGGCGAGCAATTGAGCTGTCGAACATTTATGTCCTCCCCGAGAGAAGGGGGACGTTTCATTCCGGGGACACGGCTTGCGCATCGGGCAACCGGCCGAGAGCGCCGCCCTGATTGAAAATCGGTTGCGGCAAGCGCAAGCTCGATAGTGCCCGCAAAACAGGAGGTAGCCATGGCAGAGAGTGTATACAAAGTCATTGAGCTGGTCGGCACCAGCACCGAATCATGGGAAAAGGCTGCAAAGGCAGCCGTGGATCGCGCGGCGAAGTCGCTGCGAGATCTGCGCGTTGCTGAAGTGGTCGAGCAGGATCTGCAACTCAAGGACGGCAAGGTGGAAGCCTATCGCGCCAAGGTCAAACTGTCGTTCAAGTACGAAGGAGGGGGTTAGCTACAAGTTATCGCCCATGCGATGGGAGAAAATGGCCCAGCCGCATTAATCGCTCTCTGTGAATTCAGCGAAACCTGTTTGAGCGCGCGCGGCCTGACTATGCTGCGCGGCGCGGCTACAAAGAGCGTGAGGGCACCGGTAATTTACTGGGTGCCCTCACGCCGTGCGGCTGTCGCTCACCGTGATACCCGTGAGACGACAGAGCCCCCGCGATCCCCCGCGGGATGAGCCATTCGGCCATTCAAGAATGGCAAAAAAGCGTCGCCAGCGAGCAATGGAACCATCAAACACCTGCGGGCGGTTCCACGAGGCAAGCAACGTCACGCAGGAACTGAACGCCTGCATGTAGCCCCGTCTGCCACACCAGCTTGCTGCGGTGCTTTACGCCTTCGACTGACAAGGTGAACTGCGCAGGGAGTTGGTCCCGCCTGAGCACCGTCAACTTGGCACCGTCCGAAGAGAGATTGGCGACAAGGCATGGCTGGTATTGGCCGTCATTACCGATAACCCAGCCAGAGAGTTCTACGGATAGTCGGGGCGCCTGTCTCATTCCTGTCCACGATCCGCGCGGAGCAGTTCCATTGTTGCCGCACAATATTAACAGCACATCCACATTCCACATGTGTGCGCTGCGAAATGCGAGGCCGGGAGCGGCGGCTGCGCTCAAGGAGCGTACCGGCGATCCGCTGATGCCGCACTCCAATTTCCCGGCCGGTGACACTGTGCGGTGGAAACCAGACATGGCGCCACGGCGTTATCCCCCAGGCCCCCGCACCGGAGCGCCAGTTCCACGGGCACACAGATGTTCTTGTCTAAGCACTATACGCCTGACCGACAAAACGACCTGAAAAAGCGCGACCGCGACGCTGATCCTATCCCTACTCGCACCTGGGTCGAGGCCGATCTGGTCCTCATTATTGGGGCGATGGCTGCTGTGATGGCTCTGCTCGTCTTCACGCTGCATAGCTATTCGCCCACTCTGACCGCCGTTCCGCAGATCAGCATGTCAGAACCGACCACGACCGGCCAGGGCCGGTAGCGTCCGGTAGCGCCTCTGCGGTTTTCAGAACGGACAGGAGCGCTCAGTCGAGCGCTGACCTGCTGGCGTGAGAGCGCCCGGGCGCTTGCGCGCGAACTCCTTGACGGGTGACGCTGCGCACGGCCCCCTGCGAGGATGGGCGTGTTCCTTTCTCATCAGGGTTCGTTGTAGCAGCCGGCTCCACCGGCGCTCTAGATCGCGCTCTCGTTCGAGCGGGTACTGAAGCGTATTTGGCACGGGAGTCTCTCCTGAGTTCTGTCTGAGAAACCCGCGTCCGGGACGGTTGTTCCGCTGGTCGCAGTGCTCATGAGCGCTGCCGTCTGGGCAATTTA
>CATPCO010000278.1 GCA_955652925.1 uncultured Xanthobacteraceae bacterium
ATACGATTGAGAATTAGCGCCGCTCGGCCTCTCCGGAGAATTGAGAGTTCCTTGGGGCCACTTCATTGCCGATCGATCTGCCCGGACCGCCGGTCCGAAGGTTCCATTCGTCTGAGTCTCTCCAGCATCCGGGCTTCTATAAGTACCGAGAATCCTGTCCCAGAAAAAATGAATCACCGCGAAATTGCTGTCCTCGCGCCGGTGATGAAGGAAGTGCAGTTCCTGTTTGCGTCTGAACCATGCAAACCGCCTGAGCCGTGATCCCTCTACGTGGTATTCCTTGTCGAAAAAGACGTGTGCGTAGAACGATGCCGCACATGCGACTACCTGAACCACGAAGAGATCAATGGGCAGTACGAAGTATGTACACACTCCTACTAGAAACACCGGAATGAAGAAGAAAGGCGTATTGTTGCCCTCGTTACCAAGATATGTCTGCGAGACGAGATGATCTTTGGAATAATAGGTGTGATGGAAGTTGATGTGGTTGCGGAAGAACTTACCGCCCATTGGATGGTGGCCAAGCTTGTAATGCATCAACGTCTGCGCAAATGACATGACCAAATGCGTGACGACAGCAGTGATGAGGAATAGCGCAAGCTCTCGGAGGAGCCGCGATACCGTCTCAAGCATGACCGCTTTCTCCCGCTTGGGAAGCAAGCTACGCGACCTCGCGCACCAGAGAAAGAGGTCTCATAGCGTGGCGCACTGCGCAGCTGTGCGGCCGGCAAGCAGGACCGAATGGATCGCCATCGCGAATGCGTCTATCGCGCGAGCTAGAGAGACGCTGGTTTGGCTACAAGTCTCCGATCTTCATGGACGACGAGGTGATCGGTTTGGGCATTCAAGTCAGGCGCTTGCTCACAAAAACAAGTTGGCGGCGGCCGATGCGAAGGTGGTGGAGGAGGCGTTTGAGCAGAAATTATCGGGGCTGTCGCCATCGCCAGCTGAAACGGGTGGAGCGCCGACTGTCGATCCTGCTGCAGCAGCAGGAGCAGGTACTGCCCCTCCGCAGAGCGTAACCGATCACACTGCCGGTCCAGACCCACACCTGCCCAAGAGCAAGATCGACAAGAGCGTGCTCACGATTGGGATGCCGCGTCGCTACCGCAACAAGGAGCATCTGCGGTTCGTGGCGCGACAGCCGTGCCTGCTATGCGGCCGCAAACCGTCGGACCCTCACCACCTGCGATACGTGCAACCGCGTGCGGTCGGCCGCAAGGCGAGCGACGAGTTCGCAGTCCCGCTCTGCCGGGTTCACCATCGGGAAGTTCATCGGGCAAAGGACGAGAAAGCCTGGTGGCAACAAGCCCGTATCGAGCCCCTGAGGGTGGCCCGCAAGCTTTGGAAGGAAACCCGCGTGGAAGAGGGCCACATAGAGCCAGAGGCACTCAGGCCATCTGACGACCCTGCTAAGCCCGCTGCGGCCAGCCGCGCGCCAAACTGATCTCGTGGCAGTCAACATGTTCAGCCAGGGATGGCTGGTATGGGAGCTGTTTCATACCGCCAGTGGCACCGCCTTTGCCGATATTCCAATCAACGATCACCGCGAAACCTGGCCCATCCGCAGCAAGCGTCTTCGCGGTTGGTTGCGGCAATGGCACTACGAGGCGACCGGGGCCCCCGCGACGGCCGCCGACATCCGCTCGGCACTCGATCTCCTCGAAGCGCGCGCACAGTTCGACGGCCCGGAGCGGGCCGTCCATGTCCGCACCGCCACGCACGCCGGACGCCTCTATCTCGATCTCGCGGATGAGGACTGGCGGGTCGTGGAAATTGGCCCCGATGGCTGGCGGGTGATCACATCCCCGCCGGTCCGGTTTCGTCGGTCCGCCGGGATGTTGCCGCTGCCCATACCGGAGCAAGGAGGGTCAATTGAAGCACTCAATTCATTGCTCGATCTTGCGAGCCGGAACGATTTTGTATTGATCGTTTGTTGGTTGTTGGCAGCGCTGCGATGCGGCGGCCCCTACCCGCTGTTGGCGATATCGGGCGAACAGGGCTCAGCCAAGACCGTCCTATCAAAACTGCTCAGGGCAATGATCGACCCCAATGCCGCCCCCGTCCGGTCGCTCTCGCGCGAGGAGCGCGAGCTGATGATTGCAGCCAACAATGGCTATCTGCTTGCATTCGATAATCTGTCCGGCTTGCCCGTTTGGCTCTCGGACAGCCTTTGCCGGCTTGCGACGGGTGGCAGCTTCGCCGTACGGCAACTCTACACGAACGACGAGGAGGCGCTATTTCAGGCGGCGCGCCCGATCCTCTTGAACGGCATCGAGGACATTGTCAGTCGGGCGGATCTGGGAGACCGCGCGATTTTTCTGACCTTGGCACCCATTGGAGAGACGCAGCGACGCCCTGAGAGCGACCTGTGGCGCCAGTTCGAAGTGGCGCGGCCCCACATCCTCGGCGCCCTGCTCGCTGCGGTGGGGCATGGTCTGCGCGCCCTGGCTCACGTTCACCTGGACCGGCTGCCGCGCATGGCTGACTTCGCGCTCTGGGCCACGGCTTGCGA
>CATPCO010000279.1 GCA_955652925.1 uncultured Xanthobacteraceae bacterium
GCCGTGCGGGCATCGGAAAAGGGCGCCTACGAGTATCTGCCCAAACCATTCGATCTCAAGGAGCTGATCGGAATTGTCGGGCGCGCCCTGTCGGAGCCCAAGGAGCGCCCGCGCCCGGTAGCAAAGCCACAAAACCTTGAATCGATCCCGCTGGTTGGCCGTTCTCCAGCCATGCAGGAAATCTACCGCGTTCTCGCTCGCCTGATGCAAACCGATCTCACGGTGATGATCAGCGGTGAATCCGGTACCGGCAAGGAACTCGTCGCTCGCGCGCTCCACGATTACGGCAAACGGCGCAGTGGACCCTTCGTTGCGATCAATATGGCAGCGATCCCGCGCGACCTCATCGAATCGGAGCTGTTCGGACATGAAAAAGGTGCCTTCACGGGTGCCAATGCCCGCAGCTCCGGGAGATTCGAGCAGGCGGAAGGAGGTACGCTATTTCTCGATGAGATCGGCGATATGCCGATGGAGGCACAGACCCGGCTGTTACGCGTGCTTCAGCAGGGGGAATACACGACGGTCGGCGGACGCACCCCCATCAAGACAAACGTTCGCATTATTGCGGCCACGAACAAAGACCTTCGCATCCTCATTCAGCAGGGGCTGTTTCGCGAAGATTTGTTTTTCCGGCTCAATGTTGTACCGCTCCGGCTGCCGCCGCTACGCGAGCGCAGCGAGGATGTACCCGATCTGATCCGGCACTTCTTCGATCTGGTCGAGCGAGAAGGACTGCCGGCCAAGCAGCTCGATCAAACCGCCGTGGAACGGCTCAAGCGCCACCGCTGGCCGGGAAATGTGCGCGAACTTGAAAATCTCGCTCGCCGGCTGGCGGCGCTCTATCCGCAAGAGACGATCACGGCCTCGGTCATCGAGTCCGAGCTTTCACAGCCCGAGATGATCGCGGCTGAGGAAGACCCCAAATCCGAAGACGGCTTGTCATCGGCGATTGAGCGGCACCTGACCGCGTACTTTGCAAGCTTTGGAACCGAGCTGCCGCCGCCAGGTCTCTATCACCGGGTGTTGCGGGAAATGGAGCAACCGCTCTTATCGGTTACACTCGCTGCCACACGCGGCAATCAGATCCGTGCTGCAGACCTGCTCGGGGTGAACCGGAACACGCTGCGAAAGAAAATTCGGGATCTCGACATTCAGGTCTTTCGAAGCAATACCTGAGTGTCAGGCCTCACCTGAAGGCGGAGCGGGAGCCTGATGCCGATGGGCCACAGGACGCTTTTCTGCGCCCTTGAATTGTCGTAATTCAGCAACATTGTGATATAAAAGCATCATTCGACTAAAGCGCGTCAGACGAGGGGGCGCCCAACGGTTGCGTCGAATTCCGTTGGGACGAGATGAGTTCATGACCAATGTCGGCCAAGCCGCCACTGCCGAACTGGTAAGCGCGGCGGCGGCACCTGCACCGGGATGGCTTGCAAGGGCGCTCGGCCTCAGTGCGGTCGCCATCGCGCTTTTGTCGGCTCTTGTCACGTTTGTGGTGCTTGCCGGCCTCACCCCGATTGCACCCACGCACGAGGTGGTGGTCACGCTCCTGCTGGTGAACGCAGTCACCGTCGTTCTCCTCATTTTATTCATTGCCCGCGAGGTCTGGGGCGTCTGGCAGGCAAGGCTCCGCGGGCGCGCCGCCGCCCGGCTCCATGTCCGCATCGTTGCCTTGTTCTCGGTCATCGCCGCAGTTCCCGCCGTGCTGGTCGCAATCGTGGCGAGCGTGACGCTCGACCGCGGCCTGGACCGGCTGTTTTCACGCCAGACCCATTCATTGATTGAAAATTCTCTGATGGTCGCGGACGCCTACGTGCGCGAGCACGTCCAGTTCGTGCGGGCCGACAGCATCGCGATTGCAATCGAACTCGCTCGCGCCAAGCCCCTGTTCGAGCAATCCCGCGACCAGTTCCATCAGTTTGTCGCGGTGCAAGCCTCGATCCGAGGCTTGCCCGCAGTCCTTGTTCTCGACAAGGGCCTCAACGTGATCGACCAAGCCGATGCGGCGGTGAATCAGACATTCGTCAAGCCGTCACCCGAGGTGCTTGCCGGTGTCAACGACACGGAACCACAGGTGGCAATGTTCCTGGAGGCCAACTATGTGGCCGCCATCATCAAGCTACGGGGCTACGCCGACACTTACCTGTACATCGCCCGATTGCTCGACCCGCGGGTCCTTGCGCAATTGCGGGCAACCCAGGCAGGCGTTGCTCAGTACGCTGATCTCGAAGCGCGCCGGATCGGCATCCAGATTGCCTTCGGACTGATGTACACAGTCATCGCGCTGATCGTGCTGTTGTCGGCGGTCTGGATCGGACTCAACTTCGCGAATTATCTGGTTGCACCGATACGCCGCCTCATTGGCGCCGCCCAGATCGTTGCGACCGGAAATCTCTACGTCCAGGTTCCGACCCACCGCTCGGAAGGCGACCTGGGGCAACTCGGCCAGACATTCAACAAGATGACGCAAGAGCTGCGTACGCAGCGCGATGACATCGTGCGCGCTCGCGATCTTATCGACAGCCGCCGCCGTTTCACCGAAGCCGTTTTGGCGGGGGCGAGCGCCGGAGTGATCGGCGTGGATGCTGAAAGTTGCATCAGCATCCTCAACCGCTCTGCCGAGCGGCTCATTGGCCGGTCCGATGCAGAAGCATTGGGAAAGCCACTCCTGGAGATCGTGCCTGAGCTTGCCGATTTGTTCGCGGCTGCCCGTTCAGGACTCCAGCGTCTTGTGCAAGGGCAGGTTACCATCAACCGCAACGGGCGCGAGCGCAATTTGTCGGTACGCGTGACGAGCGAACAGTCCGGCTCAGCCGAGCGGGGTTACGTGGTGACGCTTGACGACATCACCGATCTCGTAACAGCGCAGCGAACTTCCGCCTGGGCGGATGTCGCTCGCCGCATCGCGCACGAGATCAAGAATCCGCTCACGCCCATCCAGCTCTCGGCTGAACGTCTGCGGCGCAAATATGCGTCCATGATCAAAGATGACGGGGGAGTTTTCCAACAGTGTACGGACACCATTGTCCGTCAAGTCGACGATATCAAGCGAATGGTCGACGAGTTCTCCCGCTTTGCGCGCATGCCAAAGCCGGTGATGGCGCAGGAAGACGTCGCCGACGCGGTGCGCCAAGTCGTGTTCCTCCAGCGCGTCGGCAATCCGGATATCGACATCGATGTCGAAATCGCGGAAGACCCGATGGCGGCACGCTTTGACCGGCGGCTCATTTCCCAGGCACTCACCAACATCATCAAGAACGCAACCGAAGCCATCAATGCCGTTCCACCCTCCGAGCTCGGCCGCGGACGCATCCGCGTGTGGGCCGGACGCGAAAGCGGGGACGTCGTGATCGACGTCATCGATAACGGCATCGGGCTGCCGAAGGACAACCGGCGCCGCCTGCTCGAACCCTACGTTACGACGCGCGAGAAAGGCACTGGCCTCGGCCTCGCGATCGTCGGAAGAATATTGGAGGACCACGGCGGACGCATCGAACTGGGCGATGCCGCCGATAAGATCCCCGGGCAACGGGGAGCATGGATGCGACTGCGCTTTGCCGCGGAAAGCGCCCCCTCCAGCGAGGCGCAGCCCGCGGCGCAAGCTGCCACCCCTCAACTCGCAACGAGTGGATAGCCATGCCCGACGACATCCTCATTGTTGACGACGAAGCGGACATCCGGGAACTCGTCTCCGGCATATTGCAGGACGAAGGTTTCATCACGCGCTCCGCGCGCGACAGCGACGACGCACTCGCACACGTGGCGAGCCGCCGGCCTAGCCTGGTTTACCTCGACATCTGGCTGCAAGGCAGCCGGCTTGACGGCTTGCAACTGCTCGATGCCATGAAAGCACAGCATCCGGAATTGCCGGTCGTCATGATCTCCGGACACGGCAATATCGAAACCGCCGTCGCCGCCATCAAGCAGGGTGCCTACGACTTCATTGAAAAGCCTTTCAAGGCGGACAGGCTCGTGCTCGTCACCCAGCGCGCGCTCGAAACTTCGCGCCTCAAGCGCGAAGTGAAAGCGCTCAAGCAGCTCTCGCCGTCGGTGCTCGTCGGCAAATCATCATCGATGAATCAGTTGCGCCAGACGGTCGAGAAAATCGCGCCGACCAACAGCCGGGTTCTGATCGTGGGCCCGGCGGGCGCCGGCAAGGAGCTCACGGCACGCGCAATCCATGCCCACTCCGCCCGCGCCAATGGGCCTTTCATCGTCATAAACGCGGCTGCGATGATGCCGGAGCGGATGGAAGTGGAGCTGTTCGGCGTCGAGCAGCCGACGAACGGTCAGGGCCGCAAGGTCGGGGCGCTCGAAGAGTCCCATGGCGGATCGCTGTTCATCGACGAAATCGCCGATATGCCACGCGAGACGCAGAACAAAATTCTGCGCGTGCTGGTCGAGCAAACGTTCACGCGCGTCGGCGGCACCAATAAAGTGCAAGTCGACGTGCGCATTCTCTCCTCGACCGGCCGCAACATCGAAGCCGAAATCGCCGCGGGCAAGTTCCGGGAAGATCTCTACCACCGGCTCTCCGTGGTTCCGATTCGCGTGCCCCCGCTCGCGGAACGGCGCGACGACATTCCGCACCTGATCGAGTATTTCATGGAACAGATCTCAATGGCCACGGGCCTGCCGCGCCGGCTGATCGGGGACGACGCCATGGCCGTGCTGCAGTCCCATGACTGGCCGGGCAACGTGCGTCAGCTGCGCAACAATGTCGAGCGGTTGATGATTCTGGCGGGTGGAGATCCGGAGGCCGTCATCAATGCCGACATGCTGCCCGAGGACGTGGGCTCCATGGTCCCGTCGATGCCCGGCGGGGACGGCGGCGAGCACCTCATGGGGTTGCCGTTGCGTGAAGCGCGCGAGGTCTTCGAACGCGAATATCTGGTCGCGCAGATCAGCCGGTTCGGCGGCAATATTTCCCGGACCGCCGAATTCGTGGGCATGGAGCGCTCGGCACTCCATCGCAAGCTCAAGGCGCTCGGCATAGATTGAAAACGGTTACGGAGCCTCGTTGGTGCGCAGCGCCTATGTGAATGGGCGATACCTTCCCGGCGCTCGAGCCACGGTCCATATCGAGGACCGCGGCTACCAGTTCTCCGATGGTGTGTACGAGGTCTGCGAAGTCCGGGACAGCCATATCATCGACGGCCAGCGCCATATGGCGCGCTTGCGCCGCTCGCTCGCTGAGCTTCGCATCCCAATGCCCATGTCCGATCGAGCGCTTGGGATCGTCATGCGCGAATGCCTGCTTCGCAATCGCGTGCGCGACGGCATCATCTACCTGCAGATCACGCGCGGAGTGGCTCGCCGCGATCATGCCTTTCCCGCGCCTGACACAAAGCCCAGTCTGGTGGTGACCGCGCGCAGCCTCGATCGGGCAGCAAACGAACGAATTGCCGTGGAAGGCGTCGCCGTTGTGACGGTACCGGACAACCGGTGGGAGAGGGTGGACATCAAATCCATCTCGCTTCTGCCCAACGTGCTCGCCAAGCAGGCGGCGCGTGAACAGGGGGCCAAGGAGGCATGGTTCGTGGACAGCTCCGGCCATGTCACCGAGGGATCATCCAGCAATGCCTGGATCGTCACGATCGATGGCAAGGTGGTCACCCGCCCTGCGGACCGGGGCATTCTGCGTGGTATCACCCGAGCGGTGCTGCTCGAAGTGATCAAGGCACAAGGGCTGAGCTTGGAGGAGCGCGCTTTTACCCCCCAGGAGGCCTATAAATCGCGTGAAGCTTTCCTGACCTCCGCCAGCCAGGTGGTCGTGCCGGTCGTGCGCATCGATGGCCGGGCGGTCGGGAACGGAGCGCCAGGCCTGGTGGCGACCGCGCTGCGGGCCAAATTTCATGAGCATGCCGGCCGGAGCTGAAACCGCCGCTTTGCCCTCGATGATGCACCCGCTGCCCCCAACTTATGCTTGCGCCAGCCGCGGACCTACCTTGTAATGGAGGGGGTGGGCCGCGTTGCGTGTACACGCTTTCGGATTGGGCGCCGCGGCCCGCGGTGATGCCCCGAGGCACAACGACCTCGAGGAACATGGAACAACGACAATGGCGGCCGACCGCTCACAAAACCTGCAAGATACGTTCCTCAATCACGTCCGCAAGAACAAGACCCCGCTCACGATCTTCCTTGTGAACGGCGTGAAGCTGCAGGGCGTGGTGACCTGGTTCGACAACTTCTGTGTGCTGCTCAGGCGTGATGGTCATTCCCAGCTCGTCTACAAACATGCCATTTCCACCATAATGCCGGGCCATCCCATCCAGCTGTTTGAAGGGGCGGATGAGCAGGCGGCCGGGGACAAGGGCTGATTGGAGCCTCGACGGGTCGATAGCCGGGGCGATCGGCTCAGCCCGCATGGCGGGTCAGAGACGGGACGCGCGCTTGTCCTTGAGCCGTATCTGCGCGGCCGCGCCGCCGCATCGGCACGGTCGCGTCCTGGAGCGACCGCCCGCACACCGTCATCGCGTCTCGATGAAGCCGTAGGTCTCGCCCGTGCCATTGATTTGAACGTGGTCTCCGCCGGCATTGTCCCGGTCGGCGCCATCCGCCCGGCAACCTTTATCGGCAAGGGGAAAGCCGAGGAGATCGCCGGGCTCGTCAAGACCCAGGACGCCGGGATCGTCGTGATGGACTGCGCGCTATCACCCATTCAGCAGCGCAACCTTGAGAAGGCCTGGAACGCCAAGGTGCTCGACCGTACCGGGCTCATCCTCGAAATTTTCGGCCGCCGCGCCCGCACAAGGGAAGGCGCACTGCAGGTTGAGCTTGCCCATCTCAACTATCAGAAAAGCAGGCTCGTGCGCTCCTGGACCCATCTTGAACGGCAGCGAGGGGGCTTCGGGTTTCTCGGCGGGCCGGGCGAGACCCAAATCGAATCCGACCGTCGCTTAATTGAGGAACGTATCGCGCGGATCGAGGCCGAGCTTGAAAAAGTCAAGCGCACCCGCAAGCTGCACCGTGACAGCCGCAAGCGGGTTCCGTACCCGGTTGCGGCCCTTGTGGGCTATACGAATGCCGGGAAATCGACCTTGTTCAATCGAATGACGCGCGCGCGCGTGCTCGCGGCGGACATGCTTTTTGCCACCCTCGATCCGACGCTGCGCGCAATCGAGTTGCCAAAAGGATTGCGGATCATCTTGTCCGATACGGTCGGCTTCATTGCGGATTTGCCGACCATGCTGGTCGCGGCATTTCGGGCAACTCTGGAAGAGGTTATTGAAGCCGATCTTGTTCTGCACGTGCGTGATGTCTCAGGGGAAGACAGCGAGGCGCAGGCGCTCGATGTGGAGCAAGTCCTGGGTCAACTCGGCATTGCTCAGGAAAATGCGATCCTCGAGGCCTGGAACAAGACCGACCTGCTCGATGATGAAATGCGCATCCGTCTAAGCAATCTCGCCACTCGGCGGCCGGCCGGCGACCGGCCGGTCCTCGTTTCAGCACTGAGCGGGGAGGGGATTGAGCAATTAGCGGCGCAAATCGAGACCCGCCTGGCGCAGCGAAGGATTACGCTCAATCTCGTCATCCCCGCTTCCGACGGCGCTGGCCTGAGCTGGCTTTACCGGCACGCGGAGGTGATCACCAAACAGCTTCGCGATGACGGGCAGGTCGTGATTGTGGCGCGAACCGATCCGGCAAACGCGGATAAGGCGCGCGCAAAGTTCGCCGGCGAGGTGCACTGAGCCATACGACCGGCGCGTCCTCATTCCTTCGATTTTGCCTCGTTCCAGAGGCTGTCCATTTCAGCGAGGGTTGCTTGCTCGGCCGTCTTGCCGCGCACTGCGAGGGCCTGCTCGATTGCCGCAAAGCGGCGCTCAAATTTGGAATTGGTTGCGCGTAACGCCGCTTCAGCATCGCAACCCAAATGGCGGGCGAGATTGACCACGGCGAACAGAAGATCTCCGATTTCGGAGCCTGCTCTGCCGGCATCTCCGCGCGTCAACTCCGCTTCGATCTCGTCTGCTTCCTCCCGGATTTTTGCGAGCACGGCGCTCGCCTCGTCCCAATCGAAGCCGACCTTGGCTGCCTTGGCCTGCAACTTGAGCGCACGAGCGAGGGCAGGGAGGGCGACCGGGACTCCCGCAAGCGCACCGCCCGAGGGCGCGTGGGGACCAGATTTTTGGGCGCGGGATTTCTCGGCACGTTCCTCAAGCTTGATGCGCTCCCACAGGCCTTCCGCCTGCTTCGACGTGAGCCCTCGCGCATCGCCGAAGACGTGGGGATGACGTCGCACGAGTTTTTCAGTGAGCGTTCTGACCACATCGGCGAATGCGAACGCTCCCTGCTCCTGTGCCATACGGGCATGAAAGATCACCTGCAGCAGCAGATCGCCCAGCTCTTCTCGCAGATCATCCATATCGCCACGTTCAATCGCATCGGCCACTTCATAGGCTTCCTCGATGGTGTAGGGCGCAACGCTCGCAAAATCCTGGGCGAGGTCCCATGGACAGCCGGAACCGGGCGTGCGCAGCGCAGCCATGATCGCCAACAGCCGGTCGATATCGGACATCACTGGGCGGGGGACGCAGGGCGAAGCGCGGGTGGTTTTCCCGCTTGATTCGCATAAGGAATATTATGGAACTTCTGCATGAGGCCGAATATGTTATGCAATTCAAGGCGCTGGGCCGCTTTTCTTAGAGCGCCCTTCGACATCAGTCCGCAACCTCGATCGTGAGGCCATCGTACGCGGGCTCAACGTGGGCCGGAAGCTTTCCGCGCAACTCCTCAAAATCCAGGTCGGAATGAAGATTCGTCAGAATAGCCCGGCGGGGCTTGACGCGATCAATCCAGGCCAACGCATCGGCGACGCTGAAATGGCTAGGATGCGGCCGATAGCGAAGCGCGTCCACCACCCAAATCTCGGTTCCCGCCAGCGCCGCAACGCTCTCGTCCGGCAGGGCGCTCAGATCACAGGAATAGGTGAAGGTCCCAAAGCGAAAACCGAGCGAGGGAGTACCGCCGTGCTCCTGCAGGAACGGCAAGGCGGTAATGGAGCCCCCTGCTCCATGGATCGTTGCGGTTGCGCCCGCCTCCAGCCGATGGTCCGTGACAATCGGCGGATAATCGCTGCCGGGCGGGGAGCGAAAGCAGTACCCGAACCGGACATGCATGACGCGCGCGGTGGGTTCATCCAAATACACATCGATCCGCCGCCGGTGCTTGATGACAAGCGACCGCAAATCATCGATGCCATGGGTGTGGTCGGCATGCGAATGGGTGTAGAAGACACCATCAAGCCAATCCACCTCGGCATCGAGCAGCTGCTCGCGCAAATCGGGTGACGTATCGACCAGGATGCGCGTGATGCCGGAGCCATTACGCCGTTCAACGAGCAGCGACGTGCGGCGGCGGCGATTCCTGGGATCATTCGGATTGCAGTCGCCCCAGCCGAGGGCCGGCCTTGGAACCCCGCCAGATGACCCGCATCCCAGGATGGTAAATCGCAACGTCATGCCGCGACGACCGGACGCGGCACTTTGGCAAACAACCGGAAGAAATTCCCGGTCGTCTGGCGGGTGATTTCGCTCACGGATACGCCGCGCGTTTCGGCCAACACCCGGGCGGTCTCAACCACATAAGCAGGCTCATTGCGCCTGCCCCGGTGCGGGACGGGCGCGAGATAGGGCGCATCGGTTTCGAGGAGGATGCGGTCGGAAGGCAGCTGCCGCGCGATTTCCCGCAATTGATCGGAGTTTTTGAACGTCAGAATACCTGTGAAGGAAATCGAAAAACCGAGCGCTACCGCGCGCCGCGCAAGATCGGGGCCTCCGGTATAGCAGTGCAGGTCCGCAGCGAAGGTGCCCTTCCCTGCTTCGTCGGTAAGGATGTCCATCATGTCGGTATCGGCATCGCGTGAATGAATAACAAGGGGAAGCCCGGTTTTCCGCGCAACGGCGATGTGCTTGCGAAAAGTGAGCTGCTGCGCCTCGCGCGCACTGAAATTGTAATGGTAATCGAGGCCCGCCTCCCCAATCGCCACGATCTTGGGATGATCAGCACGCGTCGTCAAATCAGCGGCGGAGATATCGAGCTCCTCCTGCGAATAATGCGGATGCGTGCCCAGCGAGCAGTAAACTTCCGGAAATCGCTCGGCGATTGCCAGAACCTGGGCATGCTGTTTAACCCGAGTGGATATGGTCACGAGAGATCCAACGCCAGCCGCGCGTGCGCGCGCCATGACGTCATCGAGCTCGCCGGCAAAATCCGGAAAGTCGAGATGACAATGGCTATCGACCAGCATCGGGGGTGACAGGCTGTCGGCCGTCAATTCCTTGCAATCAATTCTATCGCGCTTCAATGCCGCATGTCGGAGCCTGGCGCGCTGGCGTATTCAGCCTCAAATCTGGATATCTCACTCAACAAATCCTCCACGATGCGCTGGCGCACCGTGGCGTCGGAGCCATAGGTCAGCTCCGCTACGGTTTTACCGAGCGCGGAAATAATCTCATCCATATCAATGGTGTCCTTCTCGCCGCTCAGCGAGCCATATTCCGCGTAGAACTCATCGATCGTGTCGGCAATCAGGCAATGCAGACACGGCCGTTCTTCGTCTGACTCTGGCTTCTCGGACATGGTCTTCCTTTCAAACGCCGATACGCACCTCACGACACCAATATGGTGCGGGGGTCAGTTGGCGGCTTTGCCCTCTTCCGGCTGCTGCCTCAAGTCTGTGCGCTCGCTTCGCTGTCAACATAACGCGGGAAGACCGCGCTCGGAGCAGGCAGCGCTCTGCCCGAAGCAATGCGCCGGTTTCCGCCGACATCGCTAAACGTCCGCTCATCGAGCGGAATCCCGAGCTGATCCAACAGTCTGGGAGCCGCGCTTGGCATGAACGGAATGCATAGAATGGCGATCTGCCGGATCACCTCGGCCGTGACATAGAGCACCGTTCCTTGCCGAAGCGGATTGACCTTGGCGAGCGCCCATGGCGCTTCGCCGGCAAAATAGCGGTTGGTCTCGGCAACCACCGTCCAGATCGCGTTGAGAACCTGGTGAAGCTGCTGCGTCTTCATCACCTCGCGTGCCCTGCCGATCATGCCATCGGTCAACGCTAAAATGGCTTTGTCCGCTTCGCTGAACGCGCCGGGGCCTGGCAATACGCCGCCGAGCTGCCGCGCCACCATCGCGAGCGAGCGTTGCGCCAGATTACCCAGATCGTTCGCGAGATCGGCATTGATGCGGGCGACGATTGCCTCGTGACTGTAGTTTCCGTCCTGTCCGAACGGCACTTCGCGCAGAAAGAAGTAACGCAGCTGATCGACCCCGTAAGCGTCGGCGAGCGCAAACGGATCGATCACGTTCCCGACGGACTTTGACATTTTCTCCCCGCGATTGAACAGAAATCCGTGCGAGAAGATGCGCCGTGGGACCTCGACGCCAGCCGAGAGCAGGAATGCAGGCCAGTAAACGGCATGGAAACGAACGATGTCTTTTCCGATCACATGCAAATCGGCGGGCCAATACTTGCGAAATCTGGCGCTCTCGACATCGGGATAGCCCACAGCTGTGATATAATTCGTAAGTGCATCGACCCACACATACATCACATGCTTTGAATTGCTGGGAACTCTCACACCCCAGTCGAACGTGGTGCGGGAGATCGAGAGGTCCTGCAAGCCGCCTTTGACGAAGCTTACAACTTCATTGTACCGCTCTTTAGGCAGGACATAATCGGGAAATCGGGCATAAAGCTCGAGCAGCTTGTCCTGGTAAGCCGAGAGCCTGAAAAAATAGCTTTCCTCCTCGACCCATTCGACCGGGCTTCCCTGTGGACCGACGCGCTGACCTCGCTCGTCGATCCGCGTCTCATCCGCATCGTAATAAGCCTCGTCGCGTACCGAATACCACCCTGAATACTTGTCGAGATAGATGTCACCCGCTGCTTCCATCCGCTGCCATATGCCGACCGAGGCGCGATGATGGCGCTCCTCGGTCGTGCGAATGAACTCATCGTTGGAGCAATTGAGACGCTCGACCATGGCTTTGAAGAGCGGCACATTGCGCTCGACCAGCTCACGCGGCGAGAGCTTTTCCTTGGCTGCGGTTTGCAGCATTTTCATTCCGTGCTCGTCCGTTCCGGTGAGGAAAAGCACGTCAAATCCGTCGAGCCGCATAAAGCGGGCAATGGCATCAGTGGCGATCGCTTCGTAGGCGTGGCCGATGTGAGGCGGGCCGTTGGGATAGGCGATTGCCGTAGTCACGTAATAGCGCGGCTTGTCGGCCATTGCGCATAGGTATCAACCGCGGCATGCCTCGGCAAGCCACGCAAAGGTGTTAAAAACCAATGGCTTGCGTTCAAGATTGAATTCCTCGACCGCGCGTGCGGCCGCATTGAACTTCTCCCAGGCGAAAGCAAGACGATCGAGCGTCGCCGGTTGTTGCGGTCCGGCTAGAAGGCGGGCGGCGAGCCAGCCATTTACGGTGTCAACGAAAGCCGCAAGCGTGGCGGGGTCGGTACCGAAGAGACGATCCCCGATCACGTGCATCCCCTGCGGCTCAACCGCCGGAAGACGATCGAGCAACGACACGATGCGGTTTCGCAGATCGAGAGTATTGCGGTCGAGCAACGCGAGAGCACGCCGAACACTGCCTTCCGCTGCCGCCGCAGCAGCCATCACGCCGGGATCAGTCGCATTGACTGCAATCGCAGCGGCTGCCGCGCGTGCGACGTCATCCGCGGACAGTGGCCGCAACATCAAGACACGGCAACGCGACCTGATCGTCGGTAGCACGCGGGCAGTTGAATGGCTCACGAGTAACAGGAGGGACCGACGCGGTGGCTCCTCCAGGACCTTAAGGAGTGCATTGGCACCGTTCGGATTGAGCTCATCGACGGAATCGACAACCACGATGCGCCAGCCTTCCTCGGCCGCCGTTGAGCCGAAGAACGAGACTGTCCTGCGCACGTCATCCACTTGAATGTCCTGACGCAGCTTGCCCGTCTTTTCATTGATCGTGCGCTCGAGCGTCAGGAGAGCGCCGTGGGCCTGCACCGCGATGCGACGGGCGACGGGCTCGTCCGCATCAACATGAAGGGAACCGGCCGCGGCGACGGAGGGGGAGCCGTGATCGGGATGGCTGAGCGCGAACCGCGCCATGCGGTAGGCCAACGTCGCTTTGCCGATACCCGAGGGGCCGGCGATCAGCCACGCATGAGGCAAGCGCCCGCTTCGATACGCATCGAGCAACGTGCGCTCAGCATCAGCGTGCCCGTAGAGGAAACTATTCGCGCGTGGCGGGACCGGCTCGACGTGATCTGCACGAAGAGCTTGGCTCACGTGCCGGCGCCTGTGAGCAGAACCGGCGCCGTCGCGGGCGAGAGCCGTTCGTTCACGGTCTTCCAAATCAGATCGGCAACGACCGTCTTCGGCTCGGTGGCATCGATCATGATGCAACGCCCGGGCTCAGCAACGACAAGCAGACGATAGGCTTCACGCAATTCCTGGTGGGTCGCGAGCGATTCCGCTTCGAACCTGTCCGCGGCCGCCTCCCCTCGCCGCTTGCTTGCGCGTGCAAGTCCTACCTCGGCGGGCACATCGAGGATGAACGTCAGATCAGGCTTGAGATCACCGATTGTGACCCTTTCGAGGGCGCGGATGAGTTTCGGATCCACGTGACCCAACGCACCCTGATAGACCCTGGTCGAGTCAATGAATCGATCGCAGATGACCCATGCTCCCCTTGCCAAAGCCGGCTCTATCGTGCTGCGCACGTGATCATCACGTGCGGCGGCGAACAGGAGCGCTTCAGCCTCTGCCCCGAGCGGCTTTGCCGCACCCGACATGAGCACGTGCCGGATGGCTTCAGCGCCGGTCGAGCCGCCCGGTTCGCGTGTGAGTATGACATCGATGCCCAGAGCCTTGAGCCTGCCCGAGAGCAGGGCGGAATGCGTCGACTTGCCGGTCGCCTCGCCGCCTTCGAATGTGATAAGTCGCCCGCGCATCGCAATTGGCCGAGATTACTCAATTAAGGTGTCGCGACGTATCAGCAAAGACCAAAGAGTCGGCCGGCAAAACGATGCTAGAGACGCTGCAAGCCCGCGCGAAACAGGCCTAGCACGAGTTCCGTCGCAGCGTCGAAGGCGCGTCCGGAGAGCGAGCCGGTGCCCACGTTCGAAGCCGCCTGTAAGGGCACTTCGAGCACCAAGAACTCTCCACGCCAAACTTTGAGCGTCCCGATTTTCTGGCCCTGCTGCACAGGGGCCGGAATCGGACCCGAATACACCACGCGCGCGATGATCTTCTCGCGCGTGCCACGCGGGACCATGAGCTTAACCTCTTTGTCCGCTACCAGCGGCACGTGCCCCTTGCCGCCACCGTAGACCTTGGCCTGTGCAATTTCCTGGCCTTGCGCAAACAGCAGCCCTGATTGGAAGTTGTGAAATCCCCACTCCAACAGCCGTTTGCCTTCGTCCGCTCGCTCTTTTTCCGTGCGCAGGCCGGTGACAACGACAATAAGACGCAGTCCGTTCTGCACGGCGGAGCCAACAAGCCCGTAGCCTGCCTCCTTTATGAAACCGGTCTTGAGTCCGTCGGCACCAATGTTCATCGCGAGCAGCGGATTGCGGTTGAACTGGCGGATCTTGTTCCAGGTAAACTCGCGTTCGGAGTAAAGCGGATAATATTCGGGATAGGTCTGGATGATGTGGCGCGCGAGCTTCGCCAACTCGCGCGCGGTCATCAGCTGGCGAGGATCCGGCAGACCGTTCGAGTTACCGAAGGTCGATTTGGTGAGGCCAAGCTCGCGCGCCCGCTTGGTCATCAATTCAGCAAACGCGGATTCGCTTCCGGAGATCCCCTCCGCCAGAACGATGCATGCGTCGTTGGCGGATTGGATGATCACGCCATGAAGAAGCGCGTCCACCGACACCTTGTTGTGGATCGGAATGAACATGCTGGACGTATGGGAGGGCGCGCCGCCCCGTCGCCAGGCGTTGGTGCTGACGATGAATTCCCGACTGGGATCAAGCCGCCCTTGGCGAATCTCGTTGAAGACAACTTCCGCGGTCATCAGCTTAGAGAGACTCGCGGGCGCAACGAGATCGTCAGCGCCTTTTTCGAACAGCACGCTGCCGCTGTCGGCATCGATCAGCATCGCGTGCGAGGCGCTGGTCTGAAAGGCGTCGTTTGTCTTTGGTCCGGATACCGGATTTGGTGCTGTCCACGCGGTTGTGATGCCAAAACAAAAGAGGCTCACAACCATGCATTTGCGCAGGAACGACGGAGCAGAGATGGATGGCAAGGTCGTATCCCTCACGGCGCCTAAAAGTGCTTCGTTGGCACGGCATTTCCGTGCCCGCGTCTCGTTAACAAGGGCAGCCACTGAAATCAATGCGTCCACCGCGATCCGTCTTCGCCTCGATACGTTTCCATCCAACGGTTTCAAAGCTCAATACAACCCGCGACCGCTCATGAGACCAGGCGCAGGAGCATCGCTTCGCGGCGAAGGCGGTGAGTCCACTCTGGGCAGGGGCAGCTGCGGGTCGGCGGATGCCGATCGTGTGGCAGTTTTCAGGCGGTTGGGCGAAGCAGTGTCGGCCGTGATGGGTCGATCGGGCTTTGCCGAATTGAGCACGAGCTTGCGGTCCGCCGGCTGCGGGAAGCCCTGCCCATCACCTGGCGTGGGCAAGAAAGGCTTGCCCGAGGCAATCATGACTTTCGATGGAGCAGGAGCCGGCGCGCCTTCCCGCAACGTCGCAAGCAACATGGTATCGTCGCTGCCCTCAAGCGGGGCCCGGCCGACGTATTCGACCCGAACACGCGCGAGCCCGTAGCCATAAAAGTCCAATGCTTTTGCCGTCCCGATTGATAGATCGATTATCCGGTTGCGTACGTAGGGACCACGGTCGTTGACCCGGACCATGATGGAGCGGCCGTTGTCGAGATTGGTGACACGGGCGTAGCTGGGCAACGGCATGGTAGGATGCGCGGCCGAGATCGCGTGCATGTCATAGACTTCGCCGTTCGCCGTCAGCCTTCCGTGAAAATCAGGGCCGTACCAAGAAGCAAGGCCTTCCGCCCGATATGAGGGATTTTCGCTCGGAACGTAAATACGGCCGTTGACGCTATAG
Organism: uncultured Xanthobacteraceae bacterium; assembly: GCA_955652925.1. Taxonomy (GTDB): domain Bacteria; phylum Pseudomonadota; class Alphaproteobacteria; order Rhizobiales; family Xanthobacteraceae; genus VAZQ01. Next base: position 16,079 of record CATPCO010000279.1, read on the forward strand.
GGCTTGCCAACGCGATAGGTCCCGCCGCCTTTCGGCACCGGTTCTCCATCCGCGACAACGCGGTCGCTGTACTTGGGCGAAGAGCACTCCATGAGCACGAGGCAGCCGAGCAACGGCGCGATTAGTCTCGTAACCCTTAAGTTCCCGCCCCTGAACTTGCGCCCCATCCACCCCCCGCGGGCGGGACCAACGATCACCGCAGCGCCACCCGCAAACGAGTGGCGCAAACGTTACCTACCAAGCAACCTTGCTTGCCCTCTTGGCGAGCATGGCTCGACCGACCGTACCCCAGCTCCCTCATAAGCCGCTTCATCTCGGCAGGAATGCGGCTTGTTTGCGTCCCAAAAGCGGTTGTGGAGCGCCCTATTGATGGTTTTGGCGCCGCACCGCGATGCGTTCAAACAGGCGAGCATAGATCCGCGGCAGGGCTTCGGAGAGGTCTTCGGCGATCAGCCCTGGGCCCGCAACCATGCCGGCCTGAGCGTGCAACCAGACTGCCGCCGATGCAGCTTCAAAAGCCGGCATGCCCTGCGCCAGAAGCCCGCCGGCGATGCCAGCGAGCACATCGCCTGCCCCGGCGCTTGCGAGCCAGGGCGGCGCCTCATCAACAATCGAGGCTCGCCCATCGGGAGCGGCAACCACGGTGTCCGCCCCCTTCAGCAGGCAGATCGCGCCAGTATGGATCGCTGCCCGGCGGGCTCTCTCCAGCTTTGATGGCGCATCAACAATCTCGTCCATGGCTTTGAACAGACGCGAAAATTCGCCTTCATGCGGGGTAAGCAGAGTAGCGCTCTTGCGTCCCGCGGTAGCGCCGATCAAAGTTTGCGGGTCTTGCGCAAAGCTGGTCAGGGCGTCGGCATCGAGGACCACGGCGCGCTCACCCACAAGAGCCGCAAACACCATCTTACGCATCTCTTCCCCGACCCCACCTCCGGGGCCGATCACGACAGCATTGCGCCGGACGTCTTGCAGAAACTGTGCGAACTCCACCTCACCCTCGACCGGCCGGACCATGACAGCAAGATTTGCGGCAGCGTTCACGGGGAGCGCATCTCTCGGGCTCGCAATGGTAACAAGACCCGCGCCTGCCCGCAGTGCTGCCCGAGCGGCAAGCCTCGCTGCTCCGGTTGTGGAGAGACCGCCGGATACCACCACGGCATGTCCGCGACTGTATTTGTGGCCTGCAACCGCAGGCACCGGGAAAACCTCAAGCCAAAGCTCAGGTGAGTTGATCCAGACACGGGGTCTGATAGTCGCAAGGGTGTGCGAGCCAATGCCGATGTCGCTGACGGCAATGGTGCCGCAGTGGATGCGGCCCGGAAGAAGCACGTGACCGAGTTTGCGCCGGAAGAAGGTCACGGTTTCGCTCGCGCGGACAGCCAGTCCCATGACCGCAGCGCTCGATCCGTTAATGCCGCTCGGCAGATCCACTGCGTGGACATAAGCGGCGCCGTTCACCGCCTCGATCATGTTGCGCGCGAGGCCATCGACAGGACGGTCGAGGCCCGCACCAAACAGCGCGTCAACAACCACGCTCTGCGGCCCGACGGCGCCAGGGGTGGCAGGCTCATAGGGTCCATTCCAGCGCTGTGCGGCGATGAGCGCATCGCCCTTGAAGCGTTGGACATCCGAGAGCAAGAGCACCCGCGGCCGGTATCCCCGTTCCTTGAGAATGCGCGCGGCGACCAGGCCATCGCCCCCGTTATTTCCAGGTCCAGCGACAATGGTGATCGGCGTCCCCGCAGGATGGCGGCGCAAAACACTGTCTGCCACCGCCCGTCCGGCATTCTCCATGAGTTCGATCCCGGCGACGCCACGACCCATCGTCAGGCGATCGGCTTCGTTCATCTCCGCATTGGTGAGCAATTCCATCATTTCCGCAGACGCTTTAGAGACATAGCGGGATTGAACACAAAACAGGCAAATTGCCTAATTTATGCTCCATCGGCTTTCCAATGGACTCGGATGTGGATATTAAACCTCTGATCCGCGGCTAATTTCCCGAGCGGGACATGCTTGGCATGGAGCCTGCTATCGGAAAGGCGGCAAGTTCCAGCGGCGCGCTGGGGCGAGCCAAGGGGAAGGAAACGGGATGAAGAAGATCGAAGCGGTGATCAAACCATTCAAGCTCGACGAGGTGAAAGAAGCACTCCAAGAGGTCGGCCTGCAAGGCATTACGGTCACCGAGGCCAAAGGCTTTGGGCGGCAGAAGGGCCATACCGAGCTCTACCGCGGAGCCGAATGCGTCGTCGATTTTCTTCCCAAGGTAAAGATCGAGATTGTGCTCGGCGACGATATGGTCGACAAGGCCGTCGAAGCGATCCGCCGTGCCGCGCAAACGGGACGCATCGGGGACGGAAAGATCTTCGTCTCCAGCATTGAAGAAGCCATCCGGATCCGGACGGGAGAATCCGGATTGGACGCGATCTAAGCGCGCGCTTCTAAGCTCTCCCTCCCCTACCTCAATCACCAGCAAAGGGTACCCGTGCAATGACTACTGCCAAAGAAGTCATGAAAATGATCAAGGACAATGAAGTGAAATACGCTGATATGCGTTTCACGGATCCGCGCGGAAAATGGCAGCATGTCACGATGGATATCAGTACCGTCGACGAGGACACCTTCAGCGAAGGCATCATGTTCGACGGCTCCTCGATCGCCGGCTGGAAAGCAATCCATGAATCCGACATGCAGCTTATGCCGGACCCGGAGAGTGCCTGCATCGATCCGTTCTATGCCGAAACGACGCTGGTCCTTGTCTGCGATACGTTGGAGCCCCTCACAGGCGAACCCTACAACCGCGACCCACGCTCAATAGCAAAGAAGGCGGAGGGGCTGGTGAGGTCCATGGGCGTGGGCGACACGATCTTCTTCGGGCCGGAGGCGGAGTTCTTCATCTTCGACGATGTGAAATATTCGGCTCAGCCCTACAACACCGGCTTTCGGCTCGACTCGGTAGAGTTTCCGACGAACTCGGACACGGAGTACGAAGGCGGCAACCTCGGACATCATATCGGATTCAAAAAGGGCTATTTCCCGGTCCCGCCGCTGGACACAGCCCAAGACATGCGCTCGGAAATGTTGGGCGCGATGGCACGGATGGGCGCGCAGGTCGAAAAACACCATCACGAGGTCGGCTCGGCGCAGCACGAGCTCGGGTTGAAGTTTTCACCCATGGTCAAAATGGCAGACCGCATGCAGATCTACAAATACTGCATTCAGCAGGTCGCGCAGATCTACGGAAAAACCGCCACCTTCATGCCCAAGCCGATTTATGGCGACAACGGGTCCGGCATGCACTGTCACCAATCGATCTGGAAAGACGGCAAGCCCACTTTCGCGGGCAACAAATATGCAGACCTTTCTGATATGGCGTTGCAGTACATCGCCGGGATTCTCAAGCATGCGCGTACCATAAACGCTTTCACCAACCCGACCACGAATTCCTACAAGCGGCTGGTGCCTGGTTTCGAGGCCCCCGTGCTGCTCGCTTATTCCGTGCGCAACCGCTCGGCCGGGTGCCGGATTCCGCTGGCCTCTTCGCCGAAGGGCAAGCGCGTCGAGGTCCGCTACCCCGATCCGCTGGCCAATCCATATCTCGCCTTCGCGGCGATGCTGATGGCGGGACTCGATGGTATCAGGAACAAGCTCGATCCCGGGCCGGCGATCGACAAGGATCTTTATGATCTGCCGCCCCAGGAACTCAAGCAAATTCCCACCGTGTGCGGCTCGCTGCGCGAGGCACTTGGTTATCTCGAGAAGGACCGTGATTTTCTCAAGGCCGGCGGGGTTTTCGATGACGATTTCCTCGATAGCTACGCCGAGCTCAAGATGCAGGAAATCATTCGTTTTGAGCACACGCCGCATCCGGTCGAGTTTGAGATGTACTACTCGGCCTAGCGAACAATCTGAATTTCCCTCGACTCGACGGCAATGAAGCTCGGAACGGCCGAGCTTTGGCCATTTTACCGAGGCAGGTTCAGATCAGGCACACAAGCGTGAGAACGCAGCAGGTCACAATAACGGCGTCGAGAATGTAATCGCGCCAGCGTTTGCGCCAATACAGAGCTGCAAGCCTGGAGCGGATGATCGCTGCTTCGAATTCAGCGGAACAGCCGAACGAGCAAGCCATTGCATCCCCTGCCCGGGCGGCGGTGCTCTCCAACGCCAACAGGGCGCTTCTTGCTCGAATGGAAGCCAAGAGTTCGCGCATTGGATGATCCTACCGCTCAGCGGTAAACGCAGCGTTGCGGGCGCATCCCGAAAACGAGGTGTTCGCGGCGCTTGCGTGCCGGAGCAGCGCTCCAAAGGGTCATCCTCCGCCTGCTGGCGATGGCTGGGCGTTGACGTGCCACATCACGGCTGCGTCCTCTCCCGTGAGAGCAGATGCTTCCCTTCCGGTCAGCGCCGGCACCTTCTGCTCCACACCCTCGACCCGGTTGCGCCCGTTGGCTTTCGCGCGATAGAGCGCCTGATCGGCAGCGGTGAGCAATCCGGCAATATCGGCGCCCAGTTCCGCGCTGGCTGCTCCAACGCTCACGGTAGCGGCCACCGGAGAGCCGGCAATCGTGCCCGCCGCCCCCTGGAATGTCAGCCGCACGCGTTGCGCGGCTACCGTGGCATCGGCAAGCGAGCCGGGCAGAATCGCGACGAACTCTTCACCGCCGAAGCGAGCGAGTATGTCCGAGCTTCGTAGCGTGCTCCTGGCGATTGCAGCGAACAGCTTGAGCGTTTCGTCGCCGGTTTGATGCCCAAACCGGTCGTTGATCGACTTGAACTGATCGAGATCGAACATCAGCACGCTTACTGGCTGGCGGTTCTTCACCTGCTGAGAGAGTAGCTGTTGGGCGGCGGCGAAAAAGCCACGCCGATTGAGCGACCCGGTCAGCTCATCGGTCAGAGCTGCATTCTTTTGCATACGAAGGGAGCGCTCGTTGGCAAGCACAAGGACGATGAACGCCGCGCCGACGACGTAGAGCATGGTCTCAAGTGCAAATACAGCGATCCATCCGCTCGCAAGACTGACGATTCCACGCTCGGCAGGCAGTAAGATCGCCAGCGGAATGGGAACCAAAAACACGGTACCATGCAGGATGGGAACGAAGATTGCCGGCCATCGCCGCAAAACGGATTTGCGTCGCTCGCGCCAAAGCTCTGCAGCGGTGAGGAAAGTGTAGCCCGCAACGATGAGAGAGCTAAGGATGATGCGGGCGGGTATCGATCGAGCAAAATCCTCCAGGATGCAGGCCGCGACCCAGACCGCGGCACCGGCAGCCATGGCCCCCCACAGCACCGGCCGGCCGTGGAAAATGCGAGCTGCGCTCCAGATCATGCCGCACGCAAGGAACAACAGCGCGTTGGCAATACCGAATGGAAGCGGAGGCGAAATGAGGTTTTCGATGCTCCACACGGCGACCGAGAATCCGCCCACAAGATAGGCGGTTCCCCACCAAGCCAGCGCCCGAATGCGCTCCTGGGCCCAGGCCGAGAGCAGGAACAGACCAAGGAATGCCGTGACGCACGTGCCGACGATAATCATCGTCGTGACATCGAGATTGATCGGTGTATTCGGGACTGGTAGCAGCATGGCAGGGAGCCCTCCGAGCTTATCTTGCGTGCCATACCACTTTTGTTTCGAATCTGCTGATAGCTCTGTTTGCAAGCTTTGCGGCTAGTTGCGTGGATCAGCTGCTTTGCGCGGAAATACGCCGAAAACAATCTGAAAGTCGTGCAATCAATTCGTGCGCATAGGA
>CATPCO010000280.1 GCA_955652925.1 uncultured Xanthobacteraceae bacterium
GATCACATCAGGGCCAGCAGCCACAGCGGCTGCACTTAAAGGCCGGATACATGGCTGCACCCGAACGTTTCGCTGAGAGGTCAGATTCTTTTCCCTTGCACCGCGGGCGCCGTCCATACATGGCACGCAAGAGGCACGCCGATACCGCCGAGGCGGGTCTGCTTATTGGGGTGCTGCAGAAATTACGCAGCGAGGCTGGACCGTGCTGGACCGCCGACTTTGACCCGTTTGTGCTGATGTGTTCGCCAGGTCGGCCTGCTCGCGTCAAAGTCGGCACTTGGATCAAGAAGTGGACCGTCGTAGTCGATGCAGCGCAGCTGCGATAGAAGTGATATGATCATAAGAACTCAAACCGACAGGACCGCAACATGGCCAAGCTGCGTCACATTGCGATTGCCACCAATGACCCCAAGACGACTGCGGAGTTCTACAAGAAGGCGTTCGGCTTCGAGCAGGTCGGCAAAACCAGCCCATCGAGCCCGCTGGCGGATGGCTATTTCCTGAGCGACGGCACGCTGAACCTCGCCATCCTCAAGTTCAAGACCGACCAGATCGGCAAGGGTATGGAATTCACGGGCGTGCACCACTTCGGCATCCTGGTCGATGACACCGACAAGGCCATCGAGAAGCTGGAGGCCCTTGGCGCCGAGTGCTTCATGGGCAAGGACGAAGGCCACGGCAAGGGCTTCTTCGAGATCAAGTTTAAGGGCCCCGATGGCACCGTGTTCGATATTGCTGGCCACCCGTGGATGGGCTCGAAACCGCTGGATGCGGCTTAAAAATGTGGCGGCCGGCGGCCTCATGGCCTACGGCGCGAGCTTGCCCGACGTGTTCAGGCGAGCCGCCGCTTACGTGCATCGAATCCTGCAGGGCACCAAGCCTGCCGACCTGCCAGTTGAGCTTCCAACCAAGTTCGATCTGGCGATCAACCTCAAAACTGCCCGCGCGCTTGGCCTCGACTTGCCACCACTGCTCGTCGCCCGTGCCGACGAGGTGATCGAGTGATGAGACGGCGCGCGTTCATCAAGTTTCTCGGCGGCACAGCGGCTGCGTGGCCGCTCGCAGCCCGTGCGCAGCAGCCCAAGCGGGTCGGCGTGCTGATGAACGACGTTGAAACGGATGCAAGGGGCCAAGGATTTGTTGCAGCATTCGTGCAGCAACTAAAGAAATTGGGATGGATCGACGGCCAAAACCTCCACGGGGCGGCTGTTCCTCAACTACATTTGTGTAATTGCTTCAGTCGTCGGCGATATCCCGGGCCGCGTCCTTGACGTCGCCCGCAAGGTTGTGGGCGGAACCCTTGGAGGCGTAACGAATGAGCAGAAAGCCAAATCGATCCGAGCAGCGAAAAACGCCGCGCGCCCGCAGGGTCCTGGTTGTCGATGTGGGCGGAACATCGGTCAAGATCCTTGCCACGGGAGCGGACGAGCATCGTTCATTTCCCTCGGGGCCGGCGCTCACCCCGCGGCAGATGGTGTCCGGCGTCAAGAAGCTCGCCCGCGATTGGAACTATGACGTGGTCTCGGTCGGCTATCCCGGCCCGGTTCTCAACGGGCGACCCGTTGCTGAGCCGCACAATCTTGGGCGAGGATGGGTCGGATTCGATTTCGCGGCGGCGTTCGGCCGTCCCGTGAAGGTCATCAATGACGCTGCGATGCAGGCTCTGGGGAGCTACAAGGGCGGCAAGATGCTGTTTCTCGGTCTGGGAACTGGTCTTGGATCGACGATGATCGTCGACGGCATCGTGGAGCCGATGGAGCTTGGTCACCTGCCCTACAAGAAAGGAACCTACGAGGATTATGTGGGCCACGCCGGATTGGAGCGTAACGGCAAGAACAAGTGGCGCCGGCACGTTGCCGACATCGTAGCACGCTTCATCGCCGCGCTCGAGCCCGATGATACCGTGATCGGTGGAGGCAATGTCAAAAAACTCGATGCGCTGCCGCCAGGCACGCGCGCCGGCGAGAATGAAAACGCCTTCGCTGGCGGATTTCGGCTGTGGGACAAGGACGCGCTTTTCCCGCGCGCCGGGCACCCTTCGAAACGGCGCGCTTGATCGCGATGACGAAAATGCCCGCTGTCGTGTTCCTGTTCGATGTCGACAACACGCTCCTCGACAACGATGCCGTGCAGGCTGATCTGAAGCGGCACCTGGAGCACGCCTATGGGGTCGAAGCTCGCGACAGGTACTGGAAATTCTTGAACAATTGCGGAGCGAATTGGGTTACGTCGATTACCTCGGCGCCTTGGAGCGTTTTCGTGTAGAGGCGATACACCGGCCCGACGTGCTGCACATGTCGAGCTGGCTGGTCGATTATCCGTTTGCCGATCGGCTCTATCCCGGGGCTTTGGAAGCCGTGAAACATGTGCAGCAGTGGGGGCCCGCGGTCATCCTCTCCGATGGCGATGCCGTGTTCCAGCCGCGCAAGGTGGAGCGCTCCGGGCTGTGGCGCGCCGTTGATGATCGCGTGCTCATCTACATTCACAAGGAATGTGAGCTCGAATTCGTCGAGCGCCTCTATCC
>CATPCO010000281.1 GCA_955652925.1 uncultured Xanthobacteraceae bacterium
ACCCCCTCCCGCCCGGACACGATAACCCGGACCGCGCGCGAGAGAAATGCCGCGTTCATGGCGGACGTCATAGCGTCTTCCAGCCTTTCGTCGAAGCCTGCGCAGTGCTCGATCTCGCGATGTGAATGATGGGGCAGCAATGCTTGTGCTCGGCATCGAGACGACGTGCGATGAGACCGCGGCAGCTGTCGTCGAAAAACCGGACGCCAGAGCAGGCAAGATTCTGTCCAACGTCGTGCTTTCACAAGTCAATGAGCACGCAGCCTTCGGCGGTGTTGTGCCGGAGATCGCCGCCCGTGCCCACGTCGAAGCCCTCGATATGATCATCGAGCGGGCCATAGCCGAGGCGCAATGCAGCTTCGCTTCCCTCGATGGCGTCGCGGCGGCCGCCGGACCGGGTCTTATCGGCGGCGTCATCGTAGGTCTGACGACCGCAAAGGCGATCGCGCTCGTCCTGGAGAAGCCCCTGATTGCGGTCAATCACCTCGAGGCGCACGCCCTGACTGCCCGGCTGACTGATGCGACCCCGTTCCCGTACTGCTTGTTTCTGGCGTCCGGCGGACACACCCAGATCGTCGCCGTGCTTGGCGTCGGCGACTACGTGCGCCTGGGCACAACGCTGGACGATGCGATCGGTGAAGCATTCGACAAGACCGCAAAACTGCTGGGCCTGGGATATCCGGGCGGTCCCCAGGTCGAGAAGGAGGCCATTGGCGGAAATCCGGCTCGTTTCCCGCTGCCGCGACCAATGATCGGGCGGGCGCATGCTGATTTTTCGCTGTCGGGACTGAAGACGGCGCTGCGGCTCGAGGCGGAGCGGATCGCGCCGCTGAGCGATCATGACGTCCGCGACCTCTGTGCCTCCTTTCAACAGAGCGTCGTCGACGTGGTCGCGGACAGGTTGCGCAATGGTCTCAAATTGTTTCGCGAACGGCATGGCAAGCCAACGGCGCTCGTCGCAGCAGGCGGCGTTGCCGCCAATGAGGCCATTCGCAAGGTCCTGCATAGAGTGGCCTTCGAGGCCGGCACGGTGCTGGTGGTTCCGCCGGCCGAGTTGTGCACGGACAACGGCGCCATGATCGCCTGGGCCGGCGCGGAACGCCTTGCCCTTGGGCTGACGGACACGCTGGACACCCCGCCGCACGCGCGGTGGCCGCTCCAGAAAGTGCGCGGTGTAGCTGCGCGCAGAAGCTCAGTGGACGCCGATGCGAGCACGGTCATCCAAGGCGGCGCCTGATGTTACAGGCGTTTACAGGCATGCCAAAAGTCGAACAGGCGCAAAGAAATACGATCGGCGATGGCATTTGACCGTATCGCCGTCGTTGGAGCTGGCGCGTGGGGAAGCGCGCTGGCAAATACACTGGCGCGAGCCGGACGCGATGTGACCCTCTTTGCGCGCGATCGCCCGAGCGCCGATCGCCTACGGCAAACACGTGAAAGCCCGCGGCTGCCGGGGATACATTTCGACCCTCGCATCGCCTTGGCCGATGCCGCAAGCGGGGTGCCGCCCTATCATGCCATCCTTCTTGCGGTGCCTTCGCAGCAATTGCGTGAGGTGGCCCGCATCGTTGGACAAGGCATGAAAAAGAAGACGCCCGTGATTGCCTGCGCGAAGGGCATTGAGCGCGGGACGCAGAAATTCATGACCGAGGTGATTACGCAGAGTGCGCCCGGCGCTGTCCCCGCCATTCTCTCCGGGCCGAGCTTTGCGCAGGATGTTGCGCGCGGCCTGCCCACTGCGGTGACGCTGGCAACGGCAGACAAAAAGCTCGCGTCCGTCCTTGCTGGCGCGCTCGGTTCAACGTATTTCCGGCTCTATCATTCGACGGACATTCGCGGGGTCGAGATCGGCGGCGCCGCCAAAAATGTCCTCGCCATCGCCGCGGGAATAGTGACCGGCCGAGGTCTCGGCGCGAGCGCGGGCGCCGCACTTGTAACTCGCGGCTTCGCCGAGCTGTTTCGGTTTGGCAAGGCCTTGCGGGCGCGACCACAAACCTTGACTGGTCTCTCCGGCCTCGGCGACCTGATCTTGACCTGCTCGAGCGTTGCGTCCCGCAACTACTCCTTCGGTATTGCGCTCGGCAAAGGTCAATCGCCTGCCGTTGCAGGCTCCGGCAAGTTGGCTGAAGGCATCTTCACGGCTCCGGTGCTGCTGGAAATGGCGCAAGCACGATCGATCGAAATGCCCATTGCAAACGCCGTCGTCGACATTCTGCAGGGACAAGCGAGCGTCGGCGATGCCATTGAAAAACTCTTGACACGCCCGTTTCGAGCGGAGGCATAGGAGAACAGAGATGGCCTATTGGCTGCTGAAAACAGAGCCGGAGGAATTCTCCTGGAATGACCAGGTCGCGCGCGGCGCCAAGGGCGAGCCTTGGACGGGTGTGCGCAATTACATCGCTCGCGGCAACCTCAAGAAAATGAAGAGGGGGGAGCGCGCATTCTTCTATCACACCGGCAAACAAAAGCAGGTCGTCGGGATCGCCGAGGTGATCAAGGAGGCCTATCCTGATCCGACCGATGACACGGGAGTATTCAAGGCAGTCACCGTCAAGAGCGTGAAGCCGCTGCCACAACCGGTAACGCTGGCGGCGATCAAAGCTGAGCCTCGTCTCAAAGACATGGCGCTGGTAAAATATTCGCGGCTTTCGGTCCAGCCCGTGCAGGATAATGAATGGAAGATCGTTTGTGCCATGGGGGGCCTGAAGGAGTGACCTCAATCGGCACCCAGGCCGCTGGCGCCGGCGGAGAAAGAAATCAATGACATTCAGCGGAGTGAGCTATCTCGCCATCGTCATCGCCGCGATCGCGGCCTGGCTCGCGGGCGCTGCCTGGTACACGGCATTCGGCAAGACCTGGATGGCTGCGCTCGCAATGACGCCGGAGAAGATCGAGGCCGCAAAGCGGGGGCCGGGCGCTTATCTGCCGTTCATCTACGCGTTTGGTGCAGAATTGGTCATGGCCTGGACGCTTGCGGGTTTGCTGGCTCACCTCGGTCCCTTATCACTGCGCAACGGTATCATCTCTGCAGCTTTCTGTTGGCTCGGCTTCGTGATGGCTGCGATGGTGGTCAACAACAGCTTCGCCAAACGCGACTGGCGGCTTTTGTGGATCGATGGCGGGCACTGGCTCGTGGTGCTGTTGCTCATGGGGGCGATCATCGGGGGCATTGGCGCATAGCGACCGCCGACCAAAGTCGAAGAGTGCCGGGCTTGTCGCTCGTCCAGCCAGCGGCTCATAATGGGAGGGAAAGAACGATCCTGCGCGGTCACAAACGGCACCGCGCATGTGGAGGAAAGAAATGTCCGAGAAAATCTACGACGTTCCGGCGGAATGGAAGAAACGCGCCTACATCGATGCCGCCAAATATCAGGAGATGTATGCGCGTTCCATCAACGACCCGAATGGCTTTTGGTCCGAACAGGCCAAGCGGCTCGACTGGTACAAGGCACCCACGCGAGTCAAGAACACGACCTTCGGACCGGGCAACGTCTCGATCAAATGGTACGAGGATGGGGTTCTCAACGCCGCCTATAATTGCATCGATCGCCATCTTGCCAAGCGCGGCAACCAGACCGCGATCATCTGGGAGGGCGACGACCCCTCAAAATCGAAGCATATTACCTATCAGGAGCTGCACGACGAAGTCTGCCGCTTCGCCAATATCCTGCGCAACCGCGAAGTAAAGAAGGGCGATCGCGTTACGATTTATTTGCCGATGATACCGGAAGCGATCTACGCCATTCTCGCCTGCGCGCGGATCGGCGCGATTCATTCGGTGGTGTTCGGCGGATTCTCCCCGGAGTCGCTCGCCGGGCGGATCGAGGATTGCAGGTCGAGCGTGGTTATCACCGCCGATGAAGGCGTGCGCGGCGGGCGCAAGGTGCCGCTCAAAGTCAACACCGACGCGGCCATCGAAAAAGCCGGCGGCGTCGATCATGTCATTGTCGTTCGCCACACCGGCGCGCCGGTGAACATGGAGCCGGGGCGCGACGTCTGGCACCACGAGGCCGCCGAGGTCGTCACGACGCAATGTCCGTGCGAGCACATGAACGCGGAGGACCCGCTGTTCATTCTCTATACGTCAGGCTCAACCGGACAACCGAAGGGGGTGCTGCACACGACCGGCGGTTATCTCGTCTACACGGCGATGTCCCACCAATACGTCTTCGATTATCACGAGGGCGACATCTACTGGTGCACCGCGGACGTCGGTTGGGTCACCGGTCACAGCTACATCGTCTATGGTCCGCTCGCGAACGGCGCGACCACGCTGATGTTCGAAGGCGTGCCGAACTATCCCAGCATGTCGCGGTTCTGGGAGGTTTGCGACAAGCACAACGTCAACACTATCTACACGGCGCCGACCGCGATCCGCGCGCTCATGCAAGCGGGTGACGCGCCGGTGAAGAAGACGTCGCGCAAGTCGCTGCGGCTCCTCGGCACCGTCGGGGAGCCGATCAATCCGGAAGCATGGGAGTGGTACTACCACGTCGTGGGCGAGGGCCGCTGCCCCATCGTCGACACGTGGTGGCAGACCGAGACCGGCGGGATCCTGATCACGCCGCTGCCGGGCGCGACACGTTTGAAACCGGGTTCCGCGACGCAGCCATTCTTCGGCGTGCGTCCCGAGATCGTGGATGCGGAGGGCAAGGTGCTGGAAGGCGCCACGACCGGCAATCTCTGCCTCGCCGATTCGTGGCCGGGCATGATGCGCACCGTGTTTGGCGATCATCAGCGGTTCATCGACACTTACTTCAAGGCCTATCCCGGCAAATATTTCACCGGCGACGGCTGCCGGCGCGATGCGGACGGCTATTACTGGATCACGGGCCGCGTCGACGACGTCATCAACGTTGCCGGACACCGGCTCGGAACCGCCGAGGTGGAAAGCGCGCTGGTGGCGCATCCCAAATGCTCGGAGGCCGCCGTGGTCGGCTATCCCCATGACATCAAGGGGCAGGGCATCTACGCCTACGTCACGCTCATGGCAGGAGAGCAGCCGAGCGAAGAGTTGCGCAAGGAGCTGGTGGCCTGGGTGCGCAAGGAGATTGGCCCGATCGCTTCGCCCGACCTCATTCAGTTCGCGCCCGGCCTTCCCAAGACCCGTTCAGGCAAGATCATGCGGCGAATCCTGCGCAAGATCGCCGAGGACGAATATGGCAGCCTCGGCGACACCTCAACCCTCGCCGATCCCGCGGTCGTCGACGATCTCGTGAAGAACCGGCAGAATAAGAAAGCCCACGCATAGGGTTATGCAAGGCGGCTGTGGCGCATACGGCACAGCCGCCGAAATTTTAGCAATCCGGTAAGGCTAATTCGCAGTTTCGGCTGAGACCGGAGCTCGATTCTATTATGATTAATGGCGGCGCCCGATCGGGGGATCCTGAGCGGATGGTCGGGCGTCCATCGCAGTTAAAGATATCGGGGCAACACATCATGCAACTCTCACGATGGCTGGCAGCCGCTACGGCTGCCATGATGCTTACCGCGAGTGCTGCGATCCCGGAGCGCGCACAAGCCCGGGAGATCGTCGGATTCTCTGGCGGATATGCGCCGGGAACAATTGTTGTGAGGACGAGCGCGCGGTCCCTTTACTACGTGCTCGGGAGCGGAAGGGCGCTGCGCTATCCCGTCGGGGTCGGGCGGATTGGGAAGCAATGGTCGGGCACATCGATGATCGACGGCAAGTATCTTCGCCCGGCATGGACGCCGCCTGCCGAGGTCAAGCACGACAAGCCCAATCTGCCGAACGTCATTGCCGGCGGCAGCGGGCGAAACCCCATGGGCGCCGCGGCGATGACGCTTGCCGGCGGCCAATACGCCATCCACGGCACCAACAATCCGGGCTCGATTGGCGGCTATGTCTCCTACGGCTGCATCCGAATGTACAACGCGGACGTTCTCGATCTCTATGGACGAGTCGGCTTGGGCACGACCGTTGTCGTAACGCCATAGCGCGACACCACCAACGATTGACTAAAGCGGCCGGGACTCTGTCCCGGCCATTTCATTTTGCGTCCCAAGCGACATCATTGCGAACGAGCGAAATCCGGTCCGTGGTTATCCCGGGTTTGCCCCTTCGGGACGCCGCGGGATGACTGGACTGGCAAACGGGCTGCGGAAACCCAACATTTCACTGCGAGAGAAAGGGCTTGATCGCAACGATACCCGTTTGCCCAAGCGTGCGCGG
>CATPCO010000282.1 GCA_955652925.1 uncultured Xanthobacteraceae bacterium
CAACAATGTGATGGGGAACACCGGCGAGTACCACGCGTGGGGCGGTTGTGCAGGGTCGAAGCGCGTCGCGACTTGAGGTCATCAAACGAGGTCTGTTAGGAGCAGTGGCGCTTGGCGCCTTAATACTGCCGGACGCGTTGACGCCGCCGAGAGAGGCTCGGGCCCAGGTTGCGGAAACGCTGCCCGAGTTGACCGTCACGGCCCCGCGTGCGGCGCCGGTTCGCCGGGTAACTCCACCTGCCGCACCCGCTCGCTCGGCTCCCTCCCAGCGTGCCTCAGCGCCTACTCCCCCGCCTCCGTCTACGCCAGCACCCGCTCCCTCGCGTCCGTCTAGGCCTGCACCCGCACCCCAAATTCCCGCGTTCCAAATTGTCGCCCCCACGCCGGTAACGGGGCTCGGCTTCGACCGCGACAAAGTGCCCGCGATGGTGCAGACGCTCGCAGCCGAGGACTTCTCGCGCGTCTATTCGCCAAACGTGACCCGAGCGCTGGAGCAGCGCGTCCCGGGTGTGTTCATAAGCGACGTCCAGGGAAACGAGTTTACCTCGGATTTGCGCTATCGCGGCTTTGCCGCGTCACCGCTACAGGGCACCCCGCAGGGACTCGCGGTTTACATGCAAGGTGTCCGCGTCAACGAAGCCTTCGGCGACACCGTCAACTGGGATCTCATCCCAACCATCGCCATCGGTCGGGCCGACGTCTGGACCAACAATCCGGCCTTCGGCCTCAACGCACTCGGCGGCGCGATAAGCCTCCAAATGAAGGACGGCTTCACCTACCGCGGCACCGAATTCGACGCTTCGGGCGGCTCCTACGGCCGTCTTGGCGGCTGGTTGCAATACGGCGTACGAAATGGGGAATGGGCGACGTATCTTGCAGCACAGGGGGTCACGGACGACGGCTGGCGCTACCAGTCGCCGTCGCGAATCGCCCGCTTCTACGGCGACCTTGGCTGGAAGGGCACCGATGCGGAGGTCCACCTGGTCGCGAGCACGGCCGACAATTTTTTCGGCGTGATTGGGCCAACGCCGATCGAACTGCTCAATAACGACTACCGGTCGATCTTCACCTGGCCGCAAACGACGAGAAACCAAGCGGAGCTCCTCGCTCTCAATGGTCGGTTCTCGATCACCGACCACTGGACCGTCCAGAGCAATCTCTATCTGCGCAAGTTCGACCAAACGCACGTCGACGGCAACGGTGCCGAGGTCGAGCGCTGCAGTGGCATGGTTGGCAACCCGCTATTCAACACGCTGTGCCTGGAAAACAACGGATTCTCCGCCCAGCCGCAGGCGAATTTCCAAATTCTCACCGCCAGCAACCAGCCGATCAATTGCCCGCCGGGCAACGGGAACACATGCGCTACCACGCCGTGGGGCACGGTCGACCGCACTTTCACCAACACGCTCACGACCGGCGGAACCCTGCAGGCCACCAATGATGACAAGATCTTCGGTCACGACAATTATTTCACGCTTGGCGGGAGCCTCGACCACAGCAAGATCAATTTCCAAGCCAACAGCGAGCTTGGCTACGTCTTTCCCGACCTGTTCGTCGGACCAAATGCCGCCATCCCGGCGAGTGGACAAATCATCCATACCGCCGAAAATCTGGGCTTCAGCCCGGTCAATCTTGATGCACAGAATACATATTACGGCCTCTACACCAATGAAACGTTCAACGTCACCAATCGGCTCTCGCTGACCGCGGGTGGACGTTACAACCTTGCCAAGATCGTCATAGCGGACGTCCTCGGCACCAGCCCGGACATCAACGGCAATTACACCTTCAGCCGTTTCAATCCGGTCGTCGGGCTGGCCTACAAGATCCTTCCGGAAATGACATTCTATACCGGATATTCGGAAGCGAACCGTGCCCCGACCCCACTCGAGCTGGGCTGCTCGAATCCAGCGAAGCCCTGCCTGCTGGAAGGTTTCCTGGTATCCGATCCCCCGCTTCAGCAGGTCGTTTCGCGCACGCGCGAAGCCGGGTTGCGCGGCAACGTAAAGGTCAACGGCGGAGCGCTGGACTGGAAGCTCGGACTGTTCCGGACCGACAGCGAGCACGACATCATCCAAGTCTCAAGCATCATTCAGGGCCGCGGCGTGTTCCAGAACGTCCCGGGCACCCGTCGACAGGGCTTGGAGGCGGGGGTGCAGTACCAGGCTGCCCCCTGGCTCTTCTACGTCAACTACGCCCTCGTCGATGCCACCTATCAGTTCACCGGCTTGCTGGCGTCGCCGAACAATCCGTCGGCGGATGCGAACGGAAATATCCTGGTTACACCGGGCAAGCACATTCCCGGTATCCCATTGCACCAGATCAAGACCGGCGTCGACTACGCGGTCACGCCGGCGTTGAAGCTGGGCACCGACGTGACCTGGGTCAGCAGCCAATGGTATGTCGGCGACAACGCCAACCAAAATGTCAAATTGGCGGACTACTGGGTTGCAAATTTGCACGGGTCCTATCAGCTCACCAAGGAGCTGCAGGTCTATGGCGTCGTGAACAACCTGTTCAACCGGAAGTTCGCAACTTTCGGTACCTATTTCGACCCGAACGCGATCGCCAACGCACTACCCAATCCGCCGACCGACCACCGCACGGTCACCCCGGCGCAGCCGCTCTCAGTCTATGTCGGCCTGCGCGGGAAACTCGACGCGGCCGCACCTTTGGTAGACAAAGGGATGTCGCTTTACAAAGCGGCGGCGCTCTCACCATGGACCTGGGCCGGGTTCTATCTCGGTGGCAACGTCGGCCACGGCTGGGGCAAGTCCAATACCAACACTCTGTTGAGCGACGCCACGGTCGGGACGCCGCTACTTGCAACCAATACCCCCGGCACACTCAACGGCATGAGTTTCGGCGGGCAAACCGGTTTCAACTGGCAGTCGGGCCCGTGGGTCTTAGGTATCGAAGGAGACGCCCAGCAGGCACAACAGCGGGGGCGGGCAACGACGCTCAATTGCGCGGCTGCGACCTGCAATCCGGGGGCCGGAGCGATCGGCCTCGATGCGCCAGTGATCACGAGCATGGCGCAAAGTTTGGAATGGTTCGGAACGCTGCGCGCGCGTCTTGGCGTAACTCCCACGCCGGACTCTCTCGTCTATGCCACGGGGGGTCTTGCCGTCGGCAGGATTAAGACCTCCGGCACCATCAGCGGTTTGGGTCGCAGTCTCACTCAGAGCGTCACGCAAAACGGCATCCCGGTCATGACGCCAGACGTCACCGCAGACGTCGGCAACGGTGGCGGCGGCGATGACAACGACAACTCCAGCCCCGTCGGCATCCCCCCTGTCACCGCCGGCATCAATCCTGTCACCACCAGCTTCACCGGCCATACGACAA